>NZ_JBDGML010000019.1:0-15164 GCF_057655195.1 Arthrobacter sp. Soil_N43 | reverse complement strand
GCCCAGCGGGTGGACCGAACGCTTCGAAACCACCGGCGGCCAGATCGCCGAACAAGCCGACCGCACCCAGGCCACCGCCGGAGCGACCGGCACCGCCGCCTGGACCTTCAGCACCGCCAAAGCCGTCGCCGCCTGGCGCACCGCCCTCAAACCCGCCGGCTGAGCGTCGCCGACGTCAGACGTGCCCGCAGGCTTCCCGTCAGCCTGCGGGCACGTCGTTGCTGGATTCTGCGCTGTGGCCCGTGACGGGCACAGTGAGGATCACGGCCAGCTAGAACCAGCCGGTCAACCGTGCCCATTGGGTAGAGTTTTCAGGGGATGATGGCCTTCAAGGCACTCCCCCTCTTCCCGGCGCGGCGCTGCGCCCTTTTATTCTTCGAAAGAGCGAAAGCGCTGCAGTGCGCCTTCCTGACCATGAACGGAGCCAGCAATGGCCGCCAAAACCACCGCGGATGCCCCGCCCACGCCTGAACAGCTGCAGTCAGTCAGGGAGACCCTGAAGTCGCCCCGCCGGCTGAAGACCGAAGTCCTCGCCGGCCTCGTCGTAGGCCTGGCCCTCATTCCGGAGGCTATCGCTTTCTCCATCATCGCCGGCGTTGATCCGCGGCTGGGCCTTTTTGCATCCTTCACGATGGCTGTGACGATCTCCTTCGTCGGCGGGCGTCCGGCCATGATCTCGGCAGCCACCGGTGCGATCGCCCTGGTCATTGCCCCGCTGGTGAAGTCCCACGGCGTGGACTACTTCATCGCCGCCGTCGTCCTGGCGGGGATCTTCCAGATCATCCTGGGCCTTTCCGGGGTCGCGAAGCTGATGCGCTTCATCCCGCGCTCGGTCATGGTGGGCTTCGTCAACGCCCTGGCGATCCTGATCTTCATGTCCCAGGTCCCCGAACTGATCAACGTTCCGTGGCTGGTCTACCCGCTTGTTGCCCTTGGCCTGATCACCGTGTTCGGCCTGCCGAAGCTGACCAGGGCGGTGCCGGCCCCGCTGGTCGCCATCGCGGCGCTGACCCTGATCACCGTCTTTGCCTCTATCGACGTCCCCACGGTGGGTGACAAGGGCGACCTGCCCGAGTCTCTGCCGTCCCTGTTCATCCCTCAGGTGCCGCTCAGCCTCGAGACCTTGCAGGCCATCTTCCCGTTCGCCCTGGCCATGGCTTTCGTCGGACTGCTGGAGTCCCTGATGACCGCCAAGCTCGTCGACGACGTGACAGACACCCGCTCGCACAAGTCCCGCGAGGCCTGGGGCCAGGGCGTGGCGAACATCGTCACCGGCTTCACCGGCGGCATGGGCGGCTGCGCGATGATCGGCCAGACCATGATCAACGTCAAGGCCTCCGGAGCCCGCACGCGGATCTCCACCTTCCTCGCCGGCGTCTTTCTGCTCATCCTCGTCGTCGCCCTCGGAGATCTCGTCTCCGTGATCCCGATGGCGGCACTGGTGGCCGTCATGATCTTCGTCTGCTGGGCGACGTTCGACTGGCACAGCATCCACCCGCGCATCCCTGAAAATGATGCCGAAGAGCGAAACCATGGTCATGGCCGCCACCGTCATCGTCGTGGTCGCGACCCACAACCTTGCCATCGGCGTTGGAGCGGGCGTCCTCGTTGCCATGGTGCTGTTCGCCCGCCGCGTGGCCCACTTCGTCACCGTCAAGCGGAACATCACAACCATCGACGGGCAGGAGACGGCCACCTACATCGTGGACGGCGAGCTGTTCTTTGCCTCCTCCAACGACCTCTACACGCAGTTCGAATACGCCATTGACCCCGCCCGCGTCATCATCGACATGCATGCCTCCCACCTGTGGGACGCCTCCACGGTCGCAGCACTGGATGCCATCACCGAGAAATACCGTCACTACGGCAAGGATGTGCAGATCGTCGGCCTGAACGATGCCAGCGCCCTGATGCGTGCACGCCTCGGCGGAAAACTCGGCGCCGGCCACTAAGCCGCGCATGACACAGCCATAAGGAGTGCCCGCCGCCACCCCTGTACACTGGTTGAAGGTGCGCCGGGAAGTCTGGTCGGCAGTGTATTTGCTGACCCAAATTTAGGACTTCCCATGAGCCAGTCACCTCCCCCCGCTCCGCCGCGCCTTACCGTCTTCGCACGCGGCAGCTACGCCGAAGCCCTCCGCATCGGGGAAATCCTGCGCAAGGAAACCGTCGGCGGCGCGCTCCTGGTGGCCGCCGCCGTCATCGCCCTCGTGTGGGCAAACTCCCCCGTCTCCGAGAGCTACTTCGCGCTCCGGGACTTCAAGTTCGGCTACGAGCCCTGGCACCTGAAACTGAGCCTCGGCGCCTGGGCGGCGGACGGACTGCTGGCCATCTTCTTCTTCCTGGTAGGCCTGGAACTCAAGCGCGAGTTCGTGGCCGGCGACCTGCGGCAAGTCAGCAAATCGATCGTCCCCGTGGCAGCGGCGGCCGGCGGGGTCCTGGTGCCGGCCGTCATCTACGCGCTGGTAAACATCAGCAGCCCGGAGACGATCAGGGGCTGGGCCATTCCGACCGCCACGGACATCGCCTTCGCCGTCGCCGTCCTGGCGATCATCGGTTCCCACCTGCCCAGCGCCCTGCGGATCTTCCTGCTTACCCTCGCCGTGGTGGACGATCTGCTCGCGATCAGCATCATCGCCATCTTCTACTCCTCGGACATCCAGACGATTCCGCTGCTGCTGGCCCTGCTGCCCCTGGGACTCTACCTGCTGCTGGCCCAGAAATTCCGCCGGTTCTTCGCGACCCACCATGCTGCGTCCTGGGTGATCCTGCTGCCGCTCGGGATGATTACCTGGGCGCTCGTGCATGCATCCGGCATTCACGCCACCGTGGCCGGTGTGCTCCTCGGCTTCGCCGTCCCGGTCATCCGGTCCCAGGCCAGCGGCGGGCCGCAGGCCGGCCCCGGCCTGGCAGAGATCTTCGAGCACCGGTTCCGCCCGATTTCCGCAGGCATTGCCGTTCCCGTCTTCGCCTTCTTCTCCGCCGGTGTGGCCGTCGGAGGCTGGGACGGACTCAGCTCGGCATTCACTAATCCCGTGGCCGTGGGCATCGTCCTGGCCTTGGTCCTCGGCAAACCGGCCGGCATCATGGGCACCACGTGGCTGCTCACCAAGGCCACCAAGGCACGGTTGGACGGCTCGTTCAAGTGGATCGACGTCTTCGGCGTCTCGCTCCTCGCGGGCATCGGCTTCACTGTTTCGCTTCTCGTGGCAGAGCTGAGCTTCGGCCACGGCAGCCCGCACGATGACCACGCCAAGGTCGGCATCCTCACGGCTTCCCTGCTGGCAGCCCTGCTGGCCACGGCCGTCTTGCGGACCAGGAACCGCCAATACCGGCTGGCCGAAGAAGAGGAAAAGGTCGACTCCGACCACGACGGAATCCCGGACGTCTACCAGGCGGAAGGAAGCAACTGACCGTTACCCCTGGCGGGCTTTCATCCTGGGGTTCTTCTTGTTGATGACGAAGGTCCGGCCGCGGCGCCGCACGATCTGGGCGCCGGGGATTTTCTTCAGGGCACGGAGTGAGTTTCGTACTTTCATGGCATGTTCCTGTCGGGTTAGAGGGATGTGCTGAGTTCAAAAGGGTCGCGGAGGGAGGCGGCGCCCGCCTGCATTTCCGAGCTGGTGAGTTCACACCCGGCCAATAGCTCTGCGGCTTCGCTTTCGGAGACGCCGTCGCCGGTGATGGCCAGGACGGTTCCCCGGTCCCCCACGGCCGCGTCCCAGTCGAGCATCGCGTCGGCGCTGCCCAGGTGATGGCTCGCGGGGTGCAGTTCCCGGTCGGCTGCCCAGGTGCCCGTGCTCTCAAGCCAGACCCGGGGGCCCACTCCGCGGATGGAGATCCTGCACTGCGGCGCCGAGGCAACCCAGAGCCGGCCCCGCAGCCAGCAGTTGGCTTCGGCCAGCCGCGGCAGCGCGTGCCGGAAGCGTTCGGGATGCAGGGGCCTCCGGCTCTTGATGAGAACCGTGTTGAACGGAGCGGCCGAGGCGGCCGGGATCTGCACCGAGCCAGGCGACGAGCGCGCCGATGATTCCGTCCGGTCATGGCGGCCCAGCCTGAAGCTGTCCGTGATTTCGGCGATCTGGGCGTGCGGGGCTAGTTCCCGGGCGAGCCGGACACCCCGGTCCCGGACCGCGTCATCCACGGCCACGAGCTCCGGGGTGACCAGCAGCACCGTGTCGCTGTAGAGCAGTTCCCCGATGAGAAACTCCCCCGGTGTCCGCTCGTCCCTGTGCGCCGGCGTGTACCCCGATTCGAACAGCGTGTGGCCGTCCCAGATCTGGTCTTCAATCGCGCCGGGGTCACAGGCCATCACCGTCGAATTGACGAATAGCCCGGCGCAGCTTCCGGTGAGATCGTCCAGGACGGCGGCAGCGGCCGCGCCCGGGGGCAGGCCCAGGATGACGTGGCTATGGTCCTCGTCCACGAGCCGCCGGACGGTGGGCACGACCTCCAGCCGCAGGGCGCAACTCAGACAACCGTGCTCCAGCGGCGTCTCCTCCCGCTCGGCGAGGAGGCCGTCGCGGAAAAGCCGGCGCAGCACCGTACCGTCCTCATGCAGGTCATGAAGCACCACCGCCGCTCCGGGGTGGGCGGCGGCCACTCGTTCACACGCCTGCTGGCGGCAGAAAACATCCAGGGAGCTGATGACTGTAAGAAGCATGCGCCCAGCCTACATGAGAATCATTCTCAAATGGAAGCTGGCCTCCAGCAGAAACGATGCGGGCTCAGGCGCTCGTGGCGTCCTGCACCTCGCCGACGAGTTCTTCGATGATGTCCTCGAGGAACAGCACGCCGGTGGTGTTGCCGTGGGCGTCGAACACACGGGCCACATGGGCGCCGGTGCGCCGCATCGTGGCCAGGGCGTCCTCGAGATCACTGCCGCTGAAGGCCGACGCCAGCCGGCGGATCCGCTTCACCGGCACCGGACGCGTGAACTTGGCCGGTTCGGTGAGGTCCATGACGTCCTTGAGGTGCAGGTAGCCGGAGGGCACGCCGTCGTCGTCTGTGAGGATGTAGCGGGAGTAGCCGTGCTGCGCGACAGCGCGCTGGATGTCGGACGGAGCCGCGGACGCCGGCAGCAGCACCATCTCGCTGATGGGCACCTCGACGTCCGCCACGGTCTTGGCCGTGAATTCGAACGCTGCCGTGAGCGTGCCGCTGGTGTCCGTCAGCACGCCGTCGCGGGTTGACTGCTCCACGATGTTCGCCACCTCATCCAGGGTGTAGGCGCTGGTGGCTTCATCCTTGGGCTCCACACGGAAAAGCCGCAGGATCGCGTTCGCCACCCCGTTCAGGGTCCAGATGACCGGCTTGAAAATCCGCGCCACCATCACCAGCGGAGGAGCAAGAATGAGCGCGGCGCGGGTCGGCACAGAGAACGAGATGTTCTTCGGCACCATTTCGCCCAGCACCACGTGCAGGAAGGTGACCAGCAGCAGGGCGGTGACGAAGGCGATGATGCCGATGGCCTCGCCGGACAGGGACGTCAGTCCCAGCGGGATCTCCAGCAGGTGGTGGATGGCAGGTTCGGAGACGTTCAGGATCACCAGCGAGCAGACGGTGATGCCCAGCTGGCTCGTGGCCAGCATGAGCGTGGCATGCTCCATCGCCCACAGGGTGGTCTTCGCGGCCTTGCTGCCCGCCTCGGCCTTCGGTTCAATCTGCGAACGGCGGGCGGAGATCACAGCGAACTCGGCGCCGACGAAAAACGCGTTGACCACCAGGAGGACGGCGAGCCAGATGATGCCGGGAAGGTATTCACTCATGGGTCTGCTCCTGGGTGAGGCTGTCAACAATGCGGTCGTGGGCGCTCATGGGCGGCTCCTGCGAGGGACCCGGCGTGAACCGCAGGCGCTGGACATGCGTCCCCACCACGCGCTCAACCCGCAGGATGCCGCCGTCGACGTCCACTTCATCGCCGAGTTCGGGGATCCGATCCAGCCGGTCCGTGACAAAACCGGCAACGGTGTCATACTCCTCGCCGTCAGGTACGGCGATGCCGGTGCGGTCCAGCAGCTCGTCCGGTCGCAACGACGCGTCGAAGGTGACGGAGAGGCCGGTGCGGACCACGCCGGTGCGGGCGCGGTCGTGCTCGTCCTCCAGCTCGCCCACGATCTCCTCCACCAGGTCCTCCAGCGTGACGATGCCGGCGGTTCCGCCGTGTTCGTCGGAGACGATGGCCACCTGCAGTCCCTGCTTGCGGAGCACTCCGAGCAGCGTGTCCACCCCCATGGACTCCGGAACCAGGAGCGGCTTGATCATGAGGTCCCCGGCAGTGACACTGCTGCGCTCCCCGAGGGCGACGGCGAACGCCTGTTTGACGTGCAGCACGCCCAGGACGTCGTCGCGGTCGCGGCCGATGACTGGAAATCGGGAGTAGCCTGTGGCGGTGGCCAGACCGACGATCTCCTCGGCGGTGTCCTCGGAGTGCACGGCCGCCATCCGCACGCGCGGCGTCATGACGTCCGCAGCGCTGTGCTCGGAGAAGCGCAGCGTCCGGTGCAGCAGGGCCGCATGGTCCAGGTCCAGCACGCCCTCAAGCGCGGAGCGGCGGACCAGGGAGCTGAGCTCCTCGGCGCTGCGGGCGCCGGAGAGTTCTTCCTTGGGCTCAATGCCGACAGAGCGGATAAGTGCGTTCGCGGTGTTGTTGAACAGCAGGATCACCGGTTTGAAGACGGCGGTAAACACGGTCTGGAAGGGCACCACGATTTTCGCGGTGGCCAGAGGCAGGGCCAGCGCGAAGTTCTTGGGTACCAGTTCGCCGATCACCATCGAAAAAACGGTCGCGATGAAGATGCCGGCCACGGCCCCGACTCCGGGCACCACCCCTGAGGGAAGCCCGACGGCGAGCAGCGGTCCGCTGAGCATCTTGCTGATGGCCGGTTCAAAGGTATAGCCGGTCAGCAGGGTGGTAAGTGTGATGCCGAGCTGCGCACCGGAGAGATGCGTCGAGGTGATCTTCAGGGCTTTGATGGTGGGCGCGAGCCGCTTCTCGCCGCGGGCCTGGCGCGCCTCGAGGTCGTTGCGGTCCAGGTTCACCAGCGCGAACTCGGAGGCAACGAACAGCCCGGTGCCGACCGTAAGGATCAGGCCGATGCCGATCATGATCCATTCATACATTCGGGCGCCCCTCTCCGATGATGACCGGTGCTCCGGTCACGACGTCGAGGGGCCAGGGCATATGTGAAGGAGGGTCGTCCATAGTGTTCTCCATCCTATCGCCCCAAATCCGCGCTCCGCTCTGGGTGAAATCTGGTGCTGCCTACCGGTACCAGCCCACCGCCCGGTCGTAGCGGCATTCAAGCGCTCCCGAACCTGGCCCAACGCCTCCCCCTGTAGGAAAGTAGATGGCGCCGAAGTCCGCGCCCGCGGCCTCAATCCGTCCCTGCCCCCAGATCTGGGCAGCTTCAAGGTCGGCCTCCGGGACGGGTTCCCGAGTGCTGTGGTCCCCGCCGTAGTGGATATCCAGCTGGTATTCCCCTGGCTGCGACGTGCCGGGGTGATGGGCCGGATCATTCTCATCGCGCCGGCTGATCGCTACCTCGGCGGAGGCGTGGAGGATGGACGGCTTGCTGGCGGCGCCGCCGTGTTCCTGCTGCTTCATCCGCATGCCCGACACCACACTCTCCACGGTGTCTTCCTCTGTCACTACGTAGGCGGAGCCGCTGACGTCGCCCTCTGAGCCGCCGACTTTTTTCAGGTGCTGCCCGAACTGTTCGGAGCTGGATTGTGTGGAGTTCATGCGCCCTCCTTGAGGGTCTTCGCGGCGATTGCCGACGCTTCCCACCCTAGACCTGATACGGGCCGTCACCACCGTGTTCTGGGAATTGAAATTGAAAATGGCAGAGTTTTGCCCCGTCCGCAGCCCCGTTGGGCTGGACGGGTTACTTTGCTGACAGTGCGGGTACGGCGCTAGTAACGTGGAGCATTCGCAAGCCAAGGGCGAACCGGGAGTGGACATCGTGGGCAGCATCGGACAGAGCACCAACGGACAAAGTAATGACGGACAAAGTAATGACGGATCAGGCACCAACAGCCAGGGCAGCAACGGGCAGCGCCATGACAGCCGGCGCACCGACGGAACCATGCCGGCTGGCTGGACCGCGGGCGCGGTGGAGCTCATCCTGGTCCGGCACGGCGAAAGCGAGGGCAACGTGGCCGCCACGGCCGCCCAGGAGTCCGGAGCGGACGTGATCGACGTCCCCGCCCGCGACGCCGACGTCGAACTCTCAGCCACCGGGCGGGAGCAGGTGCAGGCGCTGGGCCGCGCCCTGAGGGCGGTCCCCGAGGAACTGCGTCCCGACGTCGTCATCTCCTCCCCCTACATGCGCGCCTACCAGACTGCCGCGATCGCCGTCGAAACGGCCGGCTGGCCGGTGGCGGTCCGCACCGACGAGCGGCTCCGGGACCGCGAGCTCGGCATTCTGGACATGCTCACCCGGCTCGGCGTGGAGAACCGGCTCCCCGAAGAGGCAGAACGACGGCGGTGGCTGGGCAAGTTCTATTACCGCCCGCCGGGCGGGGAATCCTGGACGGACGTGGCGCTGCGGCTGCGGTCGGTGCTCGGCGAACTGAACGCGCTGGGCAGCGGCCACCGGGTGATGCTCGTGTGCCACGACGCCGTGGTGCTGCTGTTCCGCTACGTCCTGGAGGGCATGTCCGAGCGGGAGCTGCTGGACCTCGCGGCGAGCACGACGGTCCTCAACGCGTCGGTCACCCGGTACGTCCGGCCGGACGGGACGGGGCCGTGGACGCTGGAAAGCTTCAACGTGGCGGAGCACCTCGAGCAGCAGGGCGTACAGGTGACCGAGCATGCAGGGGATGCCAGTGTCCACCCGCGGTGAGTCGCCGTCCGGCACTGCCGGCGCTCCACAGGATTCCGCACCGGCCCTGATCACGCCGTCGCTGCTGCGAGACTGGCCCCTCCCCGCCGCCGGAGCGGACAAGTACTCGCGCGGCGCCGTGCTGGTGATCGGCGGCGCGCGGCGGACTCCCGGGGCCGCGCTCCTGGCGGGAACCGCTGCGCTCCGTGCCGGCGCTGGCAGGCTGACGCTCGCCGTGGCTGAATCCGTGGCCGTGCCGCTGGCCGTCACGCTTCCGGAGTCCGGCGTGATCGGCCTCCGCGAATCCGCGGGCGGCTCCCTCGGCTCCGCCGGCCTCGAGGCCCTGTTCGAGGACTTCGATTCCGCCGACGCCGTGCTGATCGGGCCTGGGCTGGACGACATCGACGGCACAGAGGCGCTGCTGCGCGAGCTGCTCCGGCATGAAACCGGGCGCGCCGCCGCCTCGAAGGCTGATGACGCGAAAGCCGACACCGGCGCCGATACCGACGCCGCAGAGCCCGGCGCGATTATTCTCGACGCCTACGCCCTGGGCTGCCTTCCCAAGCTGCTCGGCGAACTGGGGCCGTGGGCGGGCCGCCTGATCCTTACGCCGAACCCCGCCGAGGCGGCAATCCTCCTGGAGCGGGACACGGACCTGGGCGACGACGACGGCCTGGCCGCCGCCGTCGTCGAACTTGCCGACAAGTACCAGGCAGTGGTGAGCTGCCAGGGGCTGATCGCCCGGCCGGCCGGCGGCACCGCCCCCGAGACCGCGGAGCGATGGAAGATCACCACCGGTTTCGGAGGCCTTGGCACCTCGGGCAGCGGGGACATCCTGGCCGGTGCTATCGCCGGACTCCGGGCACGCGGCGCCACCGACGCACAGGCCGCGTGCTGGGGAACCCATCTCCACGCCGCGGCCGGTGACAAGCTCGCCAGCCGGTTGGGGAGCCTGGGGTTCCTGGCGAGGGAACTCGCAGACGAGCTGCCGTCCCTGATGATGGAACTGAACACGTAGCAGGGCTGCTGATCCTGCTCAGTGCCCCATGCTGGCCTGAATGGCGCGGAGGGAGGCCGCTGCCTTCCGCACCGCGGCACCCGGATCCGCTTCTCCAACAGTGACCTCGTTGACCGCCTTGGCAATGGGCAGTTCATTGATCGCCGCACCGGTAAGGTCGCCTTGGCCCCCCACGATGCCCCACTGCTTGATCTCCTTGACCCCTTCCAAGAGCCCGGCGAGGACATCCTGCTGGAAAATCTTCTCCAGGGATTCCTTCCCGCCGGCCGACAGTGGCATGCTCCGCCAGGCGTCCGCGTATTCGGTCGAGTCGGCCGCCTTCCCGGCACGGACGGGCAGGCGCTCCTCCGGTGCCATGGCGAGCCAGTCGGCGTAGCCGTCACTCATGAGGTACTCCACCAGCTGGCGCGCGTGCTCGGTGTCCGAATCCTTCGTGATGGTCCAGGACGACACCTCGCCGAAGTGCGCGTGCGCGTCGCCCGCACCGAGGATTCCGGTCACGACGCCGGTATTCCTGGCCAGGAATCCTGGGTCCGCGCCGCATTCGGGGCAATTGGGCCGGGCGTCGCTGCGCAGGCCCGCCAGCTCGTCCAGCATGAACGTGGGCCACACCGCCATGGCGGCCTTGCCCGCGAGGTAGGCCGTGCGGACCGTGCCGGTGTCCTGGAGGCCGGGCAGGGAATGGTTTTTCAGCACGTCCTGGTAGAAGCGCAGGGCACCCACGCACTGCGGGCTGTCAAAACTGACCCGGTTCCTGGCATCGGTCATTTCGCAGTCGTTGCCTTGCGCAATGTGCTGGAACGACTGTTGGGTGAAAAGCTGGCCTGCCTTGTTGGCTGCCGCGAAACCTGCCAGCTGCGGGCCGTGCAGCCTCTCCGCCGCCGCTTTGATGGCGCCGTACGTATCAGGGACCCTCAGCCCTGCCTTGGCGAACAGATCCTTCCGGTAATAGAGGACCTGCTGCCAGCTTGAGCCCGGAACGGCCAGTTGCCGGCCGTCCTCCCGCGTCAGTTCGAGCGAGCGAGGGGACCAGGTTCCTTCGCCCAGCCGGCTGACCACTTGGGCGTTGGCATCAGTGTCGATGAGGTTGGCGGCGGCAACGGTGCGGACGTTTCCCAGCGTGATCCCGCCGATAATGTCGGGCAGGTCACCGGCTGCCGCCGATGACGTCAGCATCTGGCTGAACCGGTGGGCGGGGATGCTTACGAGGTCCACCTTCACGCCGCCGGCGTCCGCGAAGTTCTTGAGGATCTCCTTGGTCTTGGCCACCCGGCCGGGAAGGGTGTCCGTGGTCCAGACGGTGAGGCCGGAGGAGTCGGACGCCTCTATGCGGGGAGCGCTGGGCCCTCGGTCCGGGGTGCAGCCCACCACGAATCCTGTGGCCAAGGAAACCGCAGCGGCAAGAACCGCTTTGCCCAGTCCTCTTGTTCTGTTCATCCCGGTGCTCCTGCCGTGGACGTGTTTATCCGCACCGTGGACCTGCGGTACCGGCACGAAGTCCGCGTCACTGCGACCCGTGCCGCAACTCTCGGCTCGTCTTCCAGCGTAGCCAAAGGCAAGGGTGCTGTCAGTAGCTGGACACGGCCAGTAGCCTGACACAGGTGTGGCCCCGGGCCGAGGCCCGGGGCCACACCTTACGGGAGTAATCCGGACGCTTCTGCCTGTGCGCTATTTAGCGCGGTGGCGTGGTCCCGGGCCAACCGCCCCAAAAGGCAGCAATCGCGTTGGCCGGACCCTCCCTGTCCTGCGCGGGCTATGCGGCAATCTCGTGCTTGGACCCCTTTGTTTCAATCTGGATCTTGCGCGGCTGGGCCTTCTCGGCAACGGGAATGCGCAGCGTCAGCACGCCGGCGTCGTAGGTGGCCTTGATGTTTTCGACCTCCAGGGTGTCCCCCAGGATCAGCTGGCGGCTGAAGACTCCGCGTGGACGCTCGGAGGCTATCATTTCGGTGTCCTTGCCTGCCGGGTCGGGGCGCTCAGCCTTCACCGTCAGGACATTCCGTTCAATGTCCAGATCCACGGAGTCGGCCTTTACGCCTGGCAGATCGAAGGCAACAACGAATTCCTTGTCCTCCTGCCACGCGTCCATCGGCATCGCTGCCGGGCGCGCCACTGTGCCCAAGACCTGCTGGGCGAGCCTGTCCAGCTCGCGGAACGGATCGGTTCGCATCAACATGGCTTCCCTCCTCAGGGGTGAGACGGTCTATGCAGTTCCAGCCGATCTATATTGGCTGGTATAGATTTTTTATAGCACCAGAGGCAGGACCGCGCAAGGGCTTTGGAAGATTTTCCGCAGACGGCGCCTCCCGCAAACAGCTGGCATCCGGCAGCCCTGAAACCGCGGCCCCCACTCTTGTCTGCAAAGGCGGGCGCGGGTTATTTTAAGCGTGGGATCAGCTCAAGCAGACAGGGCGCAGAGACCCCGCACCTAGGAGCGCGTCAATGTCGACCATCTCCAACGCCCACCGCCCCGGAGGGATGCAGCGGCCATCCGCCAGCAAACCCTGGTGCTCCGAATGCCATACGGACGAGCACCTGATCGTCGAGTCCATCGAAGCGCTGCATCCCCCGCAAGAGGACCTGGTGGACGTGTCATACACCTGCGTTGAATGCGACTACTTCTACGCCCACCCGGCGAACGTGCACGAGGTTGCGGCTGTCCTTAACCGGCACGGGCAGGTGATGGGCGTCCTGCAGTTCGGCGGTGAGTACTTCCACTGCGGCAGCCCCATGAACTCCGTGAGCTACGGCACCAGCAGCATCCCAGGCGTGGAACTCCCGCGCCGCCACACCATCCACGACGTCCACCTGCCGACCCGCCTGCTGCGGTGCGGCTGCGGCTTTCAAATGGAAGTGCCGGACTGAACCGGCCTCCCGCGCATTAAAGGACAGCGCCGACTCATCCTGGTTGCAAACAACTTACCAAGGGTGCTTAGTAGTTGATACTAATCATGCTTACTATATTGTTGCCAGCAACGATCGAGGAGATGGATTAATGCGCAAGCTGATCGTCCTTACCACTGCCGTACTCGCCGTCTTTGCAGGTTCGTTTTCACTGGCCGCGCCGTCGCATGCTGCAACTTCAGGCTCCCCGTCTTCGGCCCACATGCCGCTCGAGGCCGCGGGAAACGCGCCAGTGGCTGGAACCGCTTCTCCGACCGGTGAATCCTCACCCTCCGCCACACCTTCCGGAAACCCTGCCAATCCGGGGACGGGCGAGCCCGCCGAATCCGAGTCAACCCGCATTAACTATGCCCCGTACTTCATCGGGGCCGTCCTCCTGATCACCCTCGTCGTGGCTCTGGTCTGGTGGCGGCGCCGAGGGAACAAGACGGTGGTCTGAGGTCCTGGCTGTCAGCCGGCAGCCAATCAAATAAGGAGAAAGGGAAATGGTTACTTCAAATCCGGCAGCCGGAGCGAGAAGTCGACTGCAGCTTGCAGCCCAAGTGGTGGGGGCAGTGTTCCTGCTCGTCGGCATCCTGGGCTTCATCCCCGGGATTACCAGCAACTTCGGAGCGCTCGGTATGGCCGGACACACATCAGGGGCGCTGCTCCTCGGCGTTTTCCAGGTTTCCGTCCTGCACAACATCGTGCACCTGCTCTTCGGAGTTGCCGGCCTCCTCTTGGCCCGCACCCCGGCCCAGGCGAAGAGCTTCCTGCTCTATGGCGGAATCATCTACCTCATCCTCTGGCTGTATGGCCTGATCATCAACCTCAACAGCCCGGCCAATTTCGTGCCGGTCAACACCGCAGACAACTGGCTGCACTTCCTGTTGGGCGCTGGCATGGTCGCTTTAGCCCTGCTCCTGTCCCGAGAGGGCGTTCGCACGCCGCGCACTGCCCGGCGCTGACGCTGCGGATAGGCGGTGGCTCCTGCAGTCTTGCGGGGCCACCGCACTCTTACACGCACTTTTGACACTTTTGCGGGACCCCGGCACGGGCTATTCTGATCGTGTCGGTTCCGTGAACCGAATGGTTCCGGCCGGTGCCGCAGCTTTGGAAGCGGGCCCTTGCAACGCGATGCCCAGGAGTGGCAGACGATGTCCGGATATCAGCAACCAGCCGTTTTGACCACCACCGGCGCCACCCCCGCCGTGCCGATACGCAAGGGCCAAATGGTGGTCAAGTGGATCACCACTACCGACCACAAGACCATCGGCTACTTGTACCTGATCACGTCCTTCGTGTTCTTCTGCCTCGCCGGCGTAATGGCGCTGCTCATCCGTGCCGAACTCTTCGAGCCCGGCATGCAGATCCTCGTGACCAAAGAGCAGTACAACCAGATGTTCACGATGCACGGCACCCTCATGCTGCTGATGTTCGCCACCCCGCTCTTCGCCGGGTTCGCCAACGTCATCATGCCGCTGCAGATCGGCGCCCCGGACGTTGCCTTCCCGCGGCTGAACGCCCTGGCCTACTGGTTCTTCCTCTTCGGCTCCACCATCGCCGTAACCGGCTTCATCACCCCGCAAGGCGCGGCGTCCTTCGGGTGGTTCGCCTACGCCCCGCTGAACAACACGACGTTCAGCCCCGGCGTCGGCGGTGACCTGTGGGTCTTCGGCCTGGCGCTGTCCGGGTTCGGCACCATCATCGGCGCCGTCAATTTCATCACCACCATCATCTGCATGCGCGCCCCGGGCATGACGATGTGGCGCATTCCCATCTTCACCTGGAACACGCTGGTCACGGCAATCCTGGTGATCATGGCCTTCCCGCCGCTGGCCGCCGCGCTGTTCGGCCTCGGCGCGGACCGCCGCTTCGGAGCCCATGTCTATGATCCCGAAAATGGCGGCGCCATCCTGTGGCAGCACCTCTTCTGGTTCTTCGGCCACCCCGAGGTGTACATCATCGCGCTGCCGTTCTTCGGCATCGTGTCCGAGATCTTCCCGGTCTTCAGCCGGAAGCCGATCTTCGGCTACAAGGGCCTGGTCTACGCAACGATCGCCATCGCCGCCCTGTCCGTGACCGTGTGGGCACACCACATGTACGTGACCGGTTCGGTGCTGCTGCCGTTCTTCGCGTTCATGACCATGCTCATCGCGGTGCCCACCGGCGTGAAGTTCTTCAACTGGATCGGCACCATGTGGGGCGGTTCACTGACGTTCGAGACCCCGATGCTCTGGAGTCTTGGCTTCCTGGTCACGTTCCTCTTCGGCGGCCTCACCGGCATCATCCTCGCTTCCCCGCCGCTGGACTTCCACGTCTCCGACTCGTACTTCGTGGTGGCGCACTTCCACTACGTGGTGTTCGGCACGGTGGTGTTCGCGATGTTCGCCGGCTTCTACTTCTGGTGGCCGAAGTGGACCGGCAAGATGCTCAAC
>NZ_JBDGML010000018.1:0-16804 GCF_057655195.1 Arthrobacter sp. Soil_N43 | reverse complement strand
GGGTCATCTTGTAGTTGGTCATCTCAACGCCGAATGCGACGGGGTGCTGCTCGGAGACCACGGCGAACCCGTGCCGTTCGAAGAATGGTCGTGCTGTGATGCTCGCGCTGGTGTACAGCGCGGATGCGCCGGCCACTAGTGCGACGTCGTGGAGATGCGCCAGGAGGGCGCCGGCGACACCGCCCCGACCGAACTTGGGTGCGACGAACATCATGTCGATGTAGCCGTCGTCTCCGACGTCGGAGAAGCCGGCGACCTCGTCCCCGATGGTGGCTACGAAGGTATTGAGCGACTTCCTCGCGGAGTTCCATTGGTTGACATCGCGTTCATCTGACCGCGCCCAGGCGGCGATCTGCTCCGCTGAGTAGTGCGCCGCAGCTGTTTCTGTCACCGCTGCCAGGAACACGTTCAGAGTCGCCTGGGCATCGGCTTCGATGTAGCGACGGATCTTCATACCCTGATTCCATCACGCCAATGGATCGTAGTCGTGTCCGGTTCCAGTAGCGGTGCGGCAGCCGTTCGAGTTGCTCCCCCGCAAGAATGAAGAATTTTTCTCCCTGACCGTAACTCCTGGTGGTGTCCCGGAAACTTAGCTATCGAGCGGGATGTTCAGCCCGCCGTCGAGAAACATTGGGGGAGATACAGAAATGAATGCCAATCGCGCAGGATATTGCACGGCCGTCATCATGGCGGGTCTTGCCGTCAGCCTCGTCCTTGCCGGATGCGGGCCACAGACGGGAACTGGTGCCGCCACCGGTTCCCCGCACGTGACCATCAGTGACACAACCGAATCCCCGCGGACGCCAGCCTTCGCAGCGGCTTCAGCGGCTTCAGCGGCTTCCGCGGCTTCCGCGGCTTCCACGGCAGCAACGGCAGCACTGACGATGGGTTGGACACCTTTTCGGAAGTTGCTGGAACCGTGACAGCGCGCATGGGCGGCGCCGTCCCGACACAATACGGGTGACGGGACGGCGCCGTCAGGTGGTGCGGCCCGCAGAGCTACGGCCGGGAGGCAACGCCCGCGGGAAGGAAACGCCTGCCGTTGACCCGCTCGGACGCGCCCACCCGGTCCAGGTATGGCGTGATGCCGCCCAGGAACATGGGCCAGCCGGCCCCCAGGATCATACAGAGGTCGATGTCCTCGGGCCCGGCCACCACGCCCTCGTCCAGCATCAGGCCGATTTCCTCGGCAAGGGCATCCTGCGTCCGGCGCAGGACTTCCTCCCCGGTCGACGCGGAGGTCCCAAAGGACATCAGCGCCAGCGTGGACGGGGGAATCTCCTGCCCTCCCTCGGCGGTGGGAACCCAGAGTGATTTCACACCGTTGTCGATCAGCTTCTGCAGGTTCTGCGAAACCCTAAACCGGTCACCAAATGCGGCATGGAGTGACTCCTGGACGTGCTGTGCCACCGGCAGTCCCACCATCGCGCCGAGGGTGAACGGCGTCATGGGCAGGCCCATCGGCCGCAGGGCGTTGTCCGCGACGTCCGCGGGGGTGCCTTCGTCGAAGGCGGCGGTGACCTCGCCCATGAGCCGCAGGAGGACGCGGTTGACCACGAAGGCCGGGGCGTCCTTGACCAGAACGGCGGTTTTCTTCAGCCCCTTGGCGAGCTCAAGGGCGGTGGCCAGCACCGCGTCGTCAGTCCTGGGCGCGCGGACAACTTCCAGCAGCGGCATGACGGCCACCGGATTGAAGAAGTGGAAGCCCACCAGCCGCTCAGGGTTCTTCAGGCCCTCGGCCATGGCCGTCACGGACAGCGACGACGTGTTGGTGGCGAGGATGCAGTCGGGGGAGACCACGGCCTCCAGCTCCGCGAAGACCTGCTTCTTGACGTTCAGTTCCTCGAACACGGCCTCGATGACAAAGTCGGCATCCGCAAAATGTTCCTTGGAAACGGATCCCGTAACAAGCGCCTTGATCCGGTTCGCCGCGTCCTGGCTGATCCGTTTCTTGCCGAGGAGCTTGTCGGCTTCGGCGTGCACGTAGCCCACGCCCTTGTCCACCCTGGCCTCGTCGATGTCGGTCATGACCACGGGGACCTTGAGCTGGCGTGCGAACAGAAGGGCCAGCTGACTGGCCATCAGTCCGGCACCGACGACACCGACCTTCGTCACCGGGCGGGCGAGCTTCCGGTCCGGTGCCCCGGCCGGGCGCTTGGAGCGTTTCTGCACGAGGTCCAGGAACGCGTACACCGTTGACCGGAATTCGTCCGTCTGCATGAGTCCGGCCAGGGTTTCGCATTCCAGGGCCGCAGATTCCGTCTGTGACATGGTCCGGTTGGCCTCCATAATGTCCAGGACCTTGGCCGGCGCAGGCGACGCGTTCGAGGTCTTGGACTCCACGAAGGCGCGTCCGGCGGCGACGGCACCCGCCCAGCGGGCGGCCACCTCAGGGGCAAGGGCGTCGACGGCGTTCGGCCGCTCCGGGACGACGTCACCAGCGATGACTCTGGCGGCCCACGCTAGGGACTGTTCCACAAAGTCGGCAGGTTCGAACATGGCGTCGGCGATGCCCAGACTGTAGGCCTCTGGCCCGGACAGCGTGCGGTTGTTGCTGAGCGGGTTCTCGATCATGACCCTGACGGCGTTTTCGGGGCCGATGAGCCGGGGCAGCAGGTAGACACCGCCCCAGCCCGGGACCAGCCCGAGCAAGGCCTCGGGAAGGGCCAGCGCGCCGGCGCCGGATGACACCGTGCGGTAGGTGGACTGCAGGGCGATTTCCAGCCCGCCGCCGAGCGCCACGCCGTTGATGAAGGCGAAGCTGGGAACGCCGAGATTGGCGAGCGTGGCGTAGACCTCGTGCCCCAGCTGCGCCATCCACAGGCCATGCTCGCGGCTGTCGAGCGACTTCACGGCAGACAGGTCCGCGCCGGCCACCAGGAAGTGGGGCTTGCCCGTGACGCCGACGCCCACGATCTCGCCCTTTGCTGCCCGGTCCCGCAGTCCTTCAAGCACCGTCCCGAGTTCAACGAGGGTGTTGGGCCCGAGCGTGGTGGGCTTGGAATGGTCCAGGCCGTTATCGAGCGTGATGAGCGCGAAGGTGCCCCCGCCGGTCCCGCCCGGGGCGCCAGGCAGTGCGATGTCCTGGACGTACGAGTGGGTGACGGTCTCGTCGGGGAACAGGTCGGCAAGCTTGCTGAATTCTGCGGCGCTCATGCGAGGGCTCCTGCGGTTTCGATGGCGGTGCCGCTGTAGTCGGCATGGTGGGGGTTTTCCCAGATGACAGTGGCTCCCATGCCGAGGCCGACACACATGGCCGTGATGCCGTATCGGACGGACGGGTCTTCCTCGAACTGCCGGGCCAGCTGGTTCATGAGCCGGACGCCCGAGGAGGCGAGGGGATGGCCCACCGCAATGGCGCCGCCGTAGCGGTTGACTCGGGGGTCGTCGTCGGAGATCCCGAAATGGTCGAGGAAGCTCAGGACCTGGACTGCGAACGCTTCGTTGATTTCGAACAGGCCGATGTCCCCGATTTCCAGGCCGGCCTTCGCGAGGGCCTTTTCGGTGGACGGAACCGGGCCGATGCCCATGACTTCCGGTTCCACGCCCGCGTAGGCATAACTGACCAGCCGCATCTTGACGCCCAGTCCCAGTTCCGCCGCGGCGTCAGAGGATGCCAGCAGCGCCGCCGTGGCACCGTCGTTCAATCCGGCGGCGTTGCCCGCCGTGACGCGGCCGTGGGGACGGAAGGGCGTCCTCAGCGCAGCAAGGTCTTCCCGCGTTGTGCCCGGGCGCGGCGGCTCGTCCACGGTGTTGACCGTCCAGCCTTCGCCGGGCTTCATGGTGGCCACGGGGACCAGGTCCGGCTGGATCATTCCTGCGCCGTAGGCCGCCTGCAGCTTGTCCTGCGAGGCAACTGCGTACGCGTCCGTGCGGTCCTTGGTGATGGCCGGAAAGCGGTCGTGCAGGTTCTCGGCCGTGTTGCCCATGTTGAGGGCCGCCGGGTCCACGAGCCGCTCGGACAGGAAACGCGGGTTGGGGTCGGCGCCGGCGCCCATCGGGTGGTTGCCCATATGCTCCACGCCGCCGGCGATAACGACGTCGTAGGCGCCGAAGGCGATGCCGCCGGCGGTGGTGGTCACTGCCGTCATGGCGCCTGCGCACATGCGGTCGATGGCAAAGCCGGGGACTGTGCGGGGGAGTCCCGCCAGCAGGGCGGCGGTCCGCCCGATGGTGAGGCCTTGGTCGCCGGTCTGCGTGGTTGCCGCGACTGCCACTTCATCGACGCGTCCGGCGGGCAGGCCCGGGTTGCGGCGCATCAGTTCGCGGATGCATTTGACCACCAGGTCGTCTGCGCGCATGCCTGCGTAAATGCCCTTGTCGCCGGCCCGGCCGAACGGTGTGCGCACGCCGTCCACGAAGACGACGTCGCGGACAACGCGCTGGTTTCCGCTGCTTCGGTGTTGGCTCACGTGCTGCTCCTCATTGAGACGTTGGTGCCGGATCCTGCCCAGGGGTCCAAGGAATCCGAGCGTCAGTGAGCCCAATGTTACTCGCCAGTAACTTAGCGTGCAAGGAGCGTGGACTAGGCGTTTTGCTCCCTGGATTCCTTCGGCGGAAGCGGCAGCGGATTGAGGAACGCCTCGGTGATCAGCGGTGTCACGATCCCGACCTGCCACGGCCGGGCTCCCAGGCCGCGCAGTTCTTCAGCCACGGACGCTTCACTGATTTCCGCCGGGGGGCGCCAGGCGACCCGGCGCAGGTAGTCAGGCGTCAGCAGGTTTTCCAGCGGCAAGTGCAGCTCGTCGGCCTTCTTCTGCAGAAGCGGACGGGCGGTGGTGAGCCGTTCCGCGGCAGCGGGGTCGCGGTCTGCCCAGACCCTGGGCGGCGGCGGGGCGTTGGTGGGAAGGTGCAGGGGCGGAAGGTCCTCCAGGGCCCGGGCGGCAGCGATGCAGCGGAGCCAGCGGGGGGCCTCGCGCTGGGCCGCCCGCCCGTGGAAGCCCTTGGTGCCCAGCAGCTGCGGCACGGTCGCAGGCATGGCCTTGGCGGCAGCCACGAGGGACGAATCGGGAATCAGCCGGCCCGGCGCCACGTCCCGCTTCTGGGCGAGGGCGTCGCGTTCAAGCCACATCTCGCGGACGGCGGCGAGCTGGCGCCGGTCCCGGATCTGATGCAGCCCGGAGGTCTTGCGCCAGGGGTCGATCCTCGGCGGTGCCAGCCCGGCCGCGAGGATGGCTGCGAATTCCTGCTCTGCGAACTCAAGTTTGCCGTCCGCTTCGAGCAGTTCAATGAGTTCCTCGCGGAGTTCCGTCAGGACTTCGACGTCGAGGGCGGCGTAGCGGAGCCAGGGTTCCGGCAACGGGCGGGTGGACCAGTCGGCCGCGGAGTGTTCCTTGGCCAGGCCGAAGCCCAGCAGCTGTTCGATGACTGCGGCGAGTCCTACGCGGGGAAGCCCGGCCAGGCGGGCGGCGAGCTCGGTGTCGAACAGCTTGTCCGGCCACATGCCGAGTTCGGAAAGGCAGGGGAGGTCCTGGCTGGCCGCGTGCAGGATCCATTCGACGCCGTGAAGGGCGTCGTTGATGATGCTCAGGTTGTCAAAGGGCTCGGGATCGATGAGCCAGGTGCCCGAACCCTCGCGGCGGATCTGGACCAGGAAAGCCCGCTGGCCGTACCGGAAGCCCGAGGCCCGTTCAGCATCAACTCCGGCAGGTCCGGTGCCGGCGGCTATGGCGGCGGCACAGCGCTCCAGTCCCGACTGGGTTTCGATGACCAGCGGCACGCCGTCGCGGGGTGAGTCGAGATCGATGACAACGGGGACGCGGCTATCAAAGCCCTCCACCGAGATGTGGGGTGTGGTTTCAGCAGCCGGAGCGCCAGCTGTGGTGTTTTCCAAATTTTCAGGGGTCATGATGGCCCTAGTTTACCGGCAGTGCGCTGCCGGGCGGAGTCCCTGGCGCCGGAGGGCACTAGTTCCGACGCCTGCGGGGCAATGCGGACACGCCGTCGGGGAGCGGCGGCAGGCCCGCGAAAGTGCACACCATGTCGGACCAGGCCTCCAGGTGCGCCTGGACGTCGGCACTGGCCGGGGTCCAGGAAGCGCGGAGTTCGATGTCTATCGATTCTGGCCTCTCTGACAGTGTGCCGAAGCTTTCCGACAGCACGCGCGTGGCCGTTCCGCCCGCGGCCCTGTACGGCGCCTGGTGCGTCTCGAGGGCTTCCACGAGCCAGGTCCACGCCACGGAACCGAGCATTTCGTCGTTGCCCATCTCCGGCTCAAGCTGGGCCCGGATGTAGGTCACGATGCGGAATTCTCCATCCCAGACCGCCGAGCCGTCAGGGTCGTGCAACAGGATGAACCGCCCGGTGGCGAGTTCATCGTCGTCGTCGGGCTCGTGGCCGGCAGCCGTGCGGGCCAGGGCCACGGCTGCCGGGCCGTGCACTGGAGCCGGTTGACTGCCGCGGCTGCTGGCTCCGATGACCTCCGCGCCGAGCGCAACGGCGAACGGCGCCAGCCGCGACGGCGCCGGGATCTCGTTGAGGCGCAACTCACTGCGGCAGCGTGCTTTCCGGAGTGTCCCCAAGGCGTACAGAAACTCCGCGGGAACCTGGGCAAGTGCGTTCACAATCGCAGGGTACGCAATGGAGCCCGCCAAGGTACGCAGGCTCGCCGCAGGCCCGGGGAATCTGGGTGTGGTGAGCCTGCGCAGGGCATTCTGAGTCTCCTACTCTGCGGTGCCCGCCGCATTCGCGTGCCCTGCCAGTTCATTCCGGATGGCCTCGACGAACGCGTCCACGTCGTCCTCGGTCGTGTCGAAGGAGCACATCCAGCGGACCTCGCGGGCAGCTTCGTTCCAGTCGTAGAAGCGGAAGGACTTCCGCAGCTTGTCCGCCACCCCTTCGGGCAGGATGGCGAAGACGCCGTTGGATTCGGTCTTCTGGCTCAGTTCGACGCCGGGAACGGACTCGACGCCGGCGCGCAGGCGGGCCGCCATGGCGTTCGCATGGCTGGCCGACCGCAGCCACAGGTCACCCTCCAAAAGGGCGATGAACTGGGCGGACATGAAGCGCATCTTGGAGGCCAGCTGCATGTTCATTTTCCGCAGGAAGAGGAGGCCGTGAGCGGCCGCCGGATTGAGCGCCACCACCAGCTCGCCAAACAGGAGCCCGTTCTTGGTGCCGCCGAAGGAGAGGATGTCCACGCCGGCATCGCGCGTGAAAGCCCGCAGGGGAACGCCAAGGTGCGCCGCGGCATTGGCCAGCCGTGCCCCGTCCATGTGCAGCTTCATGCCTTTGGCGTGGACGTGCGTGGCGATGGCGCGCACCTCTTCCGGGGTGTAACACGTGCCCAGTTCCGTGGTCTGGGTGATGGAGACGGCAAGCGGCTGGGCGCGGTGCTCGTCACCCCAGCCCCAGGCCTCGCGGTCGATGAGTGCGGGGGTCAGTTTGCCGTCCGGCGTGGGCACTTGCAGCAGCTTGATGCCGCCGATCCGCTCCGGCGCGCCGTTTTCGTCCATGTTGATGTGGGCTGTTGACGCGCAGATGACTGCGCCCCAGCGGGGGAGCAGGGACTGCAGCGACAGCACGTTGGCGCCGGTGCCGTTGAAGACCGGAAAGCACTCGATGCCTTCCCCGAAGTGCTGTTCCATGAGTTGCTGCAGCCGGGCGGTGTAGTCGTCCTCGCCATAGGACACCTGGTGGCCTTCATTGGCGGCCGCCAGCGCGGCCAGCACCTCGGGGTGCACACCGGAGTAATTGTCCGAGGCAAAGCCCCGGACGGAGGCGTCATGCAGCCGGGACATGGTGCCGCTGCCGGCCGTTTCAACTGTGGTTGTCATTGCTTTGGTCACGCTTTCAGTCTAGGGAGTTGTGGCCGGGCCCGCCCGCGGTCACCGGGTGAGCAGGATCCGCTGCCCGTTCAGTTCGGTGGCGGGTTTTGCGAACAGCCCGACGACGGCGGCAGCCAGGTCTTCGACGTCCGTGTAGCCGGGGAACCTTCGTTCGGGCTGGCGGATGCGCATGCCGGGGTCCACCAGCGCCTTTACAACTAGGACGACGGCGGCGCTGTGCAGTTCAGGTTCGCCCGGCAGTTCAGGTTCACCCTGCCCTTGCTTTGCGCCCTGGAGCTGGTCCCGGCGGAACCCTTCCGCCATGGCCATGGTCCAGGCCTCGGCCGCCGCCTTGACTGCCGCGTAGCTGGCGGCCGCCGCGGAAGGTGCGGTGACAAACGTCGATGAGACCATCGCGAACCGGCCCGTTTCGGACGCCACGAGGTCGCCGTAAAACACCCGGGTGATGTTCCGGAGCGTCGTCACGGAACTGCTTTCAAGGAAGTCCCAGTCCTCGTCGCTCTGGCCGGTGATGTCCCGGGCGCCCCGCCAGCCACCAACGAGGTGGATGACGCCGTCGATCCTGCCCGCTGTCCTGGTGAGCTCTTCGTGGAGTTCCCGGACGGCGGGCAGGGAGGCGAGGTCGCAGGTGAGCGGCGTGACCCCGCTGCCGGCAGCTTCCGCCGCGGCCGCAATCCTTGTGCTGTCCGATCCCACGGTGTAGACGGTCACGCCGGCCTGGGCCAGGGCGCGCGCCACGGCGATTCCCGACGGGGCGCTGCCGCCTGCTACCAGCACTGTGAGGGGGCGCTCCGTCATCAAGCCGTCATCGCCTTTGCCGTCGGCCCGGGGCGGGACGGATCCTGGGCGCCGGTGATGCCTGCCGTCGACTCGATCACGGGACGCATCTTCTTTTCCAGTGCTTCATAGAACATGGACAGCGGGAATTCGTCGTCCAGCACCTGGTCGGTGAGCCCGCGCGGGGGTCCGTCGAGCGGGAGGGCGCCCGGACCCTTTGCCCATACCGAGGCCGGATTCGGCGTGAGCGTTCCCGCCACGAGCTCGTAGGCGGCGAGCCAGTGCGCGGTCTTCGGCCTGTCGATCGAGCGCCAGTACAGCTCTTCGATGCGGGCGCCGAGTTCAATGACGGCTCCTGGCACGTTGTCCCAGTCGAAGCTGAGGCGGCTGTCGGTCCAGTGCAGCACCCGGTGCTGGTGCAGCCAGGCAAAGAGCAGCTGGCCCCCCAGCCCGTCGTAGTTACGGATCCGGCTGCCGGTGATGGCGAACCGGAAAATCCGGTCGAAGATGACGGCGTACTGGACGAGCTTCGCCTGCCGGCGGGCCTCCGGATCGGACGCCTCGTCCTTTTCTATGCGCACCGACTCCCGGAAAGCGGTCAGATCGCATCGCAGTTCCTCGAGTGAGTACAGGAAGTACGGCATGCGCTGTTTGATCATGAAGGGATCAAAAGGCAGGTCGCCGCGCATGTGGGTCCGGTCGTGGATCAGGTCCCACATCACGAAGGTCTGCTCCGTGAGTTCCTGGTTCTCCAGGAGCGCAGCCGCCCCGGCCGGCAGTTCGAGGGATGTGATCTCCGCCGCTGCCCCCAGGACCCGGCGGAAACGGGCGGCCTCGCGGTCCGCGAAGATGGCGCCCCACGTGAACTTGGGCGTTTCGCGGACGGCCACGGTCTCCGGGAACAGCACGGCGGAGTTGGTGTCGTAGCCCGGCGTGAAATCAAGGAAGCGGATGGGGACGAACAGCTTGTTGGAGTAGTCGCCCGCTTCGAGCCCGGCGATGAATTCGGGCCAGATCACTTCGATCAGCACAGCTTCAACCAGCCGGCTCGTGCTGCCGTTCTGCGTGTACATGGGAAAAACGACGAGGTGCTGGAGCCCGTTTTCGCGGTGCTCCTGGGGCCGGAAGGCCAGCAGCGAGTCCAGGAAATCCGGGACGCCGAACCCCGCCTCCATCCAGCGCGTGAAGTCAACGCACACGAGCTCAAGGTAGCGGGCATCGTACGGGAAGCACGGTGCCAGGGCTTCCACGGCCTCGACGATGGCAAGAACATGGCTGGCCGCAGCACCGTGGTGCGCAGGTTCCGGTACGGAACCGTCCTGGATTTGAAGGCCGCGCAGTGCTGTGGCGGCGGTCTTGAGACGCTGCCACTCGGGGTGGTCCGCGGAGATCCTGACGGGGGCGGTGGTCACGGTAATCGTCATGTTCGGCGTCGCCTTTCTGGTTGCCTGAGCTTCTACGCCGAGCGTAACAAGCAACCAGATGTGCTAATCCATTTTAGGTCTTAGCGTAAGAAACTGTGAGGCTCGGTGGCCGCTCTAGGCGCGCCAGGTGTAGCGCTGAGCGGCCTCAGGAACCGGCGGCGGGGCCATCCTCTGTGCTCTGGGCCGGGACCAGCCTCAGGGATACGGAATTGATGCAGTACCGCTGGTCCGTGGGCGTTCCGTAGCCTTCACCTTCAAAGACGTGCCCCAAATGGGAATCGCAAGCGGAGCAGCGCACTTCGATACGTTCCATGCCCAGGGTGCGGTCGTGGATATAGCGGACCGTGCCTTCCGCCAGGGGGGCCCAGAAGGACGGCCAGCCGCAGTGCGAATCGAACTTCTCCTTGCTCGTGAAAAGCTCGGCACCGCACGCCCTGCACTGATAAACGCCCGCGGTATGGGTGTCCCAGTACTCGCCCGTATAAGGGCGCTCCGTGCCCGCCTGCCGGAGCACATGGTATTCCTCGGGCGTAAGTTCGCGGCGCCACTCGTCTTCGCTCCGGACGACCGGGCCTACCGTATTCTCAGCTTTTTCTGGGGTGCTCATAGCCTCATCAACGCTCAGGAGTCCCCGATAAATCCCGAGCCTGCATACAGGTGCAGCACGGGGAGGCCCAGGCGGTCCTGTGCCTTGTTGGCCCAGTCCGTGTGGAAGGTGTCAGCCACGGCGTGCGGACGGGTGACGACGACGGCCTGTACGGCGCCGAGCTCCTTCACCTTCGCCACGAGGCCGTTGACGGCCTCGCCGTCCACCATCTCGCCGGTGACTCCGCCGCCGATGCCCTCGAGCGCGCGCAGGGAGACTGACAGGGTCTCGGACGCCGCAGCGCGTTGCTTCTCCGGGTCCGGTGCGTGGGAGGTCAGCTCGCGGAAGGCCTTGGCAATGTCAAGCATCGAGAGGTTCTCGAGGAAGTCCACGATGAGATGCCGCTCCGTATTGGCGGGCACCAGCACGACCAGAGGCATGTCACCTCCGTTCACCAGGCGTTCGATGTTGACGCGGTCGTCCGCACCCAGCGGCTCTTCTGTGAGAATGACGATTGGATCGCTCATGCCATCAGCCTAGCCCGGCGGAACCGCGGCTGCATGCTTTTGTGGCCGGATGTGCCTTGGAAGCCGACTCCGGTAACAATGGTGCAATGGACTCCTCCTTCCGGCCCGGCACAGAGCTGCTGCGCCACCTGGTTCCCGGTGCCCCGGCGCACGCGGCTCCGGACCTCCTGAACAGCGCAGGCCAGCAGGACAGCTCGATGAGCCTGCGTGCCAAGTGGACACTCGGCGGAATTATCGCGGGCGGTGCCGCGGCCGCCCTCCTGGGCGCCGGATCATCAGCCCTCGCGCTGTACTTTGCCCGGCGCGTGCTTACTCCCGCCCGGGCACGCGTGGCCGACCAGGAAGTGCTGGCGGTGATCAGGAACGGCAGGGGACAGCAGGTCATCCTTGCGGCGACGCCCGAGACCACCCAGGACGGCGTCTACAGCCTCTTTTTCGACGGCGGAAACGGCCACGCCCGCATCGGCCGTATCGTGTCCTATTCGCCTTCCGAGCGAACCGTCCTGCGCGAGGTGGAAGCCGTCTATCAGGGAACCCTGGAAACCGCCCGCCGGGGCTGGTGGGGCGGCGCTGCCTATCCTGATCCCTCTGCCGTCGGGCTTGCCTCGGAGGACGTGGCCATTGAGGTTGAGGGCGGCACGGCCCCAGCGTGGCTGATCCCCGCCGATCCAACCGCCGACGTCTGGGCGATTATGGTCCATGGCCGCGGCGCAACTCGGCAGGAAAGCCTGCGGGCGGCCAGGGCTGTCCACGAACTGGGACTGCCCAGCCTCCTCGTTTCTTACCGCAACGACGGGCTCGCGCCTTCTGCACCCGACGGAAGGTACGGCCTGGGATCCACCGAATGGCGGGACGTCGACGCCGCGATTGCCTACGCACTGGCCAGCGGCGCCAAGGAAGTTGTGCTCTTCGGCTGGTCCATGGGCGGCGCCATTTGCCTGCAGACCGCGGATCTTTCGAAGAACCGGCATGTCATCCGCGCCATGGTCCTGGACGCCCCTGTCATCGACTGGGTCAACGTGCTGGCCCACCACGCCGAACTCAACAGGATTCCGTCCGCCGTCGGCCGTTACGGCCAGCTGATGATGGGCCACCGCCTCGGGCGTCGCCTCACCGGGCTGGCAGCGCCCGTGGACCTGAAGTCCATGGACTGGGTGTCCAGGGCCGTGGAACTCCGGACCCCTACACTTATTGTGCACAGCGTCGACGACGAATATGTCCCCTACGGCCCGTCCGCCCTGCTCGCGGAGAAGAATCCGGAAATGGTGACCTTCGAGTCGTTCGAGAAGGCGCGGCATGCCAAGGAATGGAATGCGGATCCGGTCCGGTGGGAGAGTCTGGTCAAGGCCTGGCTGCAGCAGCAACTGGCCCCCCGGCTCAACCCGGGGCAGGCTTCCACTGATAATCCGGGTGATGATCCGGTCCCGGAGGCTGACAACACCCTGCGCGATTAGTGCGAGCCGCTGCCGTTCTTCGCAGCGACTGTGCCGATGGAAGCGGTGATGGCCTTCGTGAGGCGCACCAGGTCCCGGGGATCGAGTTCGATGTCGAGTCCCCGCCGGCCGCCGGAAACCAGGATGCTGGTCAGCGCCAGTGCGCTGTCATCAAGCACGGTGGGGGAGGACTGCCGCTGGCCGAGCGGAGAGATCCCGCCCAGGACGTAGCCGGTCCGCCGCTCGGCGGCCCCCGGGTCCGCCATGGCGGCCTTCTTGCTTCCCAAGGCCGCCGCCATGGCCTTGAGGTCCAGGTTTCCGCTTACGGGAACGACGCCCACCGCGAGCCTGCCGTCCACGTCCACCATGAGCGTCTTGAAGACCCGTGCCGGATCAATCCCCAGAACCTCGGCGGCTTCCAGCCCGTAGCTGGCCGCAGAAGGGTCGTGGCTGTAGGGGTGCAGCGTAAAGGGAACGCCTGCCGCAGCCAGGACGGCTGTGGCAGGCGTTGCCTGTGACGTGTTCTTCCGCGCCATGTGATCCTGGACCTGAATCCGCGTATCCGGACCGGCTAGTTTTGAAGCCTGGCGGAGGCGGCAACCTTGCGCTTGATCCGCCCCAGCATGGCTGTCATCCCGCGCATCCGCAGCGGCGTGATGGCCCGGGTCAGGCCGAGCAGCTCGGGCATGTCGTCGGGCACGGCGAGGATCTCTTCTGCCGTGAGTCCGTCCAGGCCCTCATGAAGCACACCCGCGAAGCCACGCGTTGTGGGGGCCTCGGGAGGCGCTTTGAAGAACAGCCGGTAGGCGGATGACCCGCCGTCGTTCTTCTCGGTCTCAATGGTGAGAAACAGCGGCGACTGGCACTCGACAACCTGCTCCAGCAGCTCCGGGTGGTCCTTGAGCCGCTCCGGCAATTCGGGCAGGCCGCGGGAGAACTCCAGCAACAGCTGGAGCCTCTCCGGCTCACTCAGTGCCTGGAAGTCATCGACAATTTCCGCCAGTGCGGTGGGCAGTGCATAAGTACTCATCAGTTCAAGCTTACGCAGTTTGCCCCCGCCCGGCCCGTTTCTTACGCCGTTTGCCGGGCGCCGGCGGGAACCGAACCGCGCTCGGCACCCTTGACGATGGGAACGCGGACGGCGTTGCCCCATTCCGTCCAGGACCCGTCGTAGTTCCGCACGGTCTCGAAACCCAGGAGATATTTGAGGGCGAACCAGGTGTGGCTGGAGCGCTCACCGATGCGGCAGTAGGCCACCACATCGTCTCCTTCGGTCAGCCCGGCCTCGCCGAGGTAAAGGGCCTCGAGTTCCGGCCGGCTGCGGTACGTGCCGTCTTCGGCTGCCGCCCGCGCCCAGGGGATGGATGCTGCGGTGGGGATGTGACCGCCCCGGAGTGCGCCTTCCTCGGGGTAGGCGGGCATGTGGGTGCGCTGTCCGGTGTATTCCTCGGGGGAGCGCACGTCGATCAGCGGCTTGCCGAGGTGGGCCAGGACATCGTCCTTGAAGGCGCGGATCGGGGCGTCGTTGCGTTCGACGACGGGGTAGTCGCCGACGGCGGGGGACGGGACGTCCGTGGTGAGTTCGCGGCCCTCGGCGATCCATTTATCGCGGCCGCCGTCGAGCAGGCGGACGTCTTCATGGCCGAAGAGGGTGAAGACCCACAGGGCGTAGGCGGCCCACCAGTTCGACTTGTCGCCGTAAATGACGACGGTGCTGTCACGCGAAATGCCTTTCGCGGCTGCCAGGGCCGCGAAGGCCTGGCCGTCGACGTAGTCCCTGGCGACTTCGTCGTTCAGGTCCGTGTGCCAGTCGACCTTGACCGCACCAGGGATGTGCCCGGTCTCGTACAGCAGCACATCTTCGTCGGACTCGACGACCACGAGCTTTCCGTTGCCGACGGCACCGCCTTCAATGGCCGCGGCGAGCCACTCGGTGGAAACCAGCCGCTCGGGGTGGGCGTAGGCGGCAAACTTTTCGTTCTGTTCAACTGGGTAGGACATTCGTATGGCCTTTCACTGAAACGGTCGCATCAGACCGACGGGGAACCGGCCGGTCACTGCTTCAACACTAGTCACGGGCTGTGGTGAAAGCTTCCCTGCGTTAACAGGACGAAATGTGCGCTTGGTCACCCGCAGCGGGCGGGTGTGGCCCGGGCAACCCAGGCAGCGGCGCCAATACCGGTATTCTTTCTGGGGACAAGTCACCAGCAGAACGGACCACCTTGGTACAGATCGAAAAGCTTGCCACCCGGACGCCGGCAGTCTCGGTGGATGAACTCCTCAAGGGTTTCTACCCGTCGCCCCGGTTCGGGCAGGTGTCGTTCTCGAGCTACCGGCCCGATCCTGCCCAGCCCAGCCAGGCGGCAGCCGTGCACGCGCTCGAAGCATTCGCCGGCGGTGTCGGCTCCGGCGACGGGGCAGGAATTTTCAAGCGGCTCTTCGCCAAAAAGGATGCGTCCAGGGCCGGAATCTACCTCGACGGCGGTTTCGGCGTGGGCAAGACCCACCTGCTGGCATCGCTGTGGCACGCCGCCCCCGGGCCCAAGGCCTTCGGCACGTTCGTGGAATACACCAACCTGGTGGGCGCCCTATCGTTCCGGAAGACAGTTGAAGCACTGAGTTCCTACAAACTGGTGTGCATTGATGAGTTTGAGCTGGACGACCCCGGGGACACCGTCCTGATGTCACGGCTCATGCGCGAACTCGCGGACGCCGGCGTCAAGCTGGCCGCCACTTCCAACACCCTGCCCGGATCCTTGGGCGATGGCCGCTTCGCCGCCGTCGATTTCCAGCGGGAGATCCAGGTCCTGGCCGACCAGTTCGACGTGATCAGGATCGACGGGGAGGATTTCCGGCACCGTGGCCTGCCTGCGGCGCCTTCCCCCTTGCGGAACAGCGAGCTCCACGCCCACATGAAGGCGGAGTTCGACGGCCAGACGGTGGCCGAGGATGACTTCAAGTCACTCATCGCGCACCTGGCCGGTGTACACCCGAGCCGCTACAGGAAGCTGATCGACGGCGTGGACGGCGTCGTCTGGCGGGACGTGGAAACCATCACGGAACAGGCCGTCGCGCTGCGGTTCGTGGTTCTGGCCGACCGGCTGTACGACAAGGATGTTCCGATCCTCGCCAGTGGGGTTCCGTTCGACAAACTGTTCACCGAGGAAATGATGACCGGCGGATACATGAAGAAGTACTTCCGGGCGGTCTCCCGACTCACCGCACTGGCCCGCGAAGGCCAGAACCACGAACCGGCTCTCTGAGGTGTTAAACGCCAAGGGCGCCGGTGCCGCCTCTCGGCGGGACCGGCGCCCTGGTTGACGTGTCGGGGCAATGCCCGGGCAAATCCTTGGTTACGGAGCCTTCTCGGCCGGCGGCACTACCTGGTCCGCCGGTGCCTGCTTGGGCGTTCCGTCTGCGTTCTTATCAACGAAGGTGGAAGCGCCATCCTGGACCTTATCTACGTGTCCGGCGTACTTGCCGCCGGTCTTCGAGTCGACGAAGTCGCCCGCTTTGTTGATGCCGTCCTTGATGGCCTGCTCGTTGCCGCGGATCAGACCCTGAGCTTTGCCCTTTAGATCGTCAATTAGTCCCACGAGCACCTCCCTTCAATTCCGGAGCCAGTTCGCTCCTCCGCATTCGATCCTAGCTGCCAAGGCAAGGCCTGCCAAGGTTGTAGTTGACAAATTCTGTCAAATGGCATGCGGGCAAGAAAAAAGCAGCTCCGGGGAGCTGCTTGAATCGTGGGCGATACTGGGATCGAACCAGTGACCTCTTCCGTGTCAGGGAAGCGCGCTACCGCTGCGCCAATCGCCCGGAACCGGAAGACCGGCTTAATCCTGGGTTCGGATCCCGAAGGATCAAGAGAGCGGACGACGAGATTCGAACTCGCGACATCCACCTTGGCAAGGTGGTGCTCTACCAGCTGAGCTACGTCCGCATGAAGTACGTTCCGGGCAGGCCGGACGTTCAACAACAAGCAAGTTTCCTTGCTCTGGTGGGCGATACTGGGATCGAACCAGTGACCTCTTCCGTGTCAGGGAAGCGCGCTACCGCTGCGCCAATCGCCCATTGAATCCGGTTACACCGGAAACCATGGTTTTCACCGAGGTGGGTACGGGATTCGAACCCGTGTATACGGCTTTGCAGGCCGCTGCCTCGCCTCTCGGCCAACCCACCGTGTAAGCGTAGGTTCCAGGGAACCCAGCCGTGACAGTGTCCTGCGAGCGGACGACGAGATTCGAACTCGCGACATCCACCTTGGCAAGGT
>NZ_JBDGML010000017.1:0-15720 GCF_057655195.1 Arthrobacter sp. Soil_N43 | reverse complement strand
CCCGCTCACGGGCGGTCTCCAGCTCCGTCGGGCTGATCTCCGACGGCGTGGCACCGTACCGTCCTGAGAAGACGTCCATCATGGCGGCGACTATGTCGGTGCGGGCCAGTCCGGTCTGGCGCCGCAGCGGGTCCACCCGCTTCTTGGCGCTGGTGGTCCCCTTATCCGAAAGCTTCTCCTTGCCGATGCGCAGCACTTCCACCATCTTGTCGGCGTCGATGTCGTAGCTCATGGTCACGTGGTGCAGCATGCCTCCGTTGGCCAGCCGCTTCTGCGCAGCCCCGCCGATCTTTCCCTGGTCCGTGGCGATGTCGTTGAGCGGGACATAGAAGGCGTTAATCCCGAGCTGCTTCAGGGCAGCCATCACCCAGGCGTCCAGGAAGGCGTACGAGTCGGCGAAGCTGATGCCGTCCACGAGGGTCTGCGGCACGTACAGGGAGTAGGTGATGCAGTTTCCCGCCTCCATGAACATCGCTCCCCCGCCGCTGATCCGGCGCACCACCGTGATCCCGTGTCTGGCCACACCCGCCGGGTCAACCTCGTTGCGGTACGACTGGAAACTGCCGATGATCGCGGACGGCTCCTGCCAGTCCCAAAAACGTATGGTGGGATTGCGGCGGCCTGCCCCGACTTCCTCCGTGAGGACTTCGTCCAGTGCCACGTTCAGGTGCGTGGGCAGCACGGTGGGGGCAATGATGTTCCAGTGGTGGTCGGACCAGGCCGTGGCCTTGGACAGTGCCCTGCGCGTGGCGACCGCGACTGCGTCCGCGGAGAATCCGAACATCACCGCGTGCGGGGGCAGCGAAGCCTCCACGGCTGCGGCGATCTCCTCCGCCGTCGAGCTTTCCGGGAGTCCCTCCAGTGCCGCGTTGATGTCCAGCAGCGCCTCATCAGGCTCGAGGAAGAAATCGCCGCTGACGGAGACGCCGGCGAAGATGCCGTCGGCGATGTCGAGGTCCACCACCACGAGTTTGCCTCCCGGCACCTTGTATTCCCCGTGAAGCCGGGGGGCGCCGTCGTCGTCTGCAGAAAATGGCGTGGCAGTCATGCTTTCCATCCTGCCCCAGAAACGCAAAAAGCCCGCACCGTTGCCGGTGCGGGCTTTCCAAAGAACCTTGGCGGGAAGTGAATTACTTCTTGCCGCCGAAGCCCTTGAAGCGAGCGTTGAAGCGCTCGACGCGGCCTGCGGAGTCCATGATGCGCTGCTTGCCCGTGTAGAACGGGTGGGACTCGGAGGAGATTTCGACGTCGATGACCGGGTAGGTGTTGCCGTCTTCCCACTCGATGGTCTTCTTGGAAGACACGGTGGACTTGGTCAGGAACTTGACGCCGGAAGCCAGGTCGTTGAATACAACAGCTTCGTACTTCGGGTGGGTATTGGACTTCATAATGGGACCTTTGTTCGCAGCGCTGGATTTTGCCAGCCGCCAGGTATGAATGGGATGGCCGTGTCTGCGTCACAAGCAAGCTGGAAACGCAGGGCGGCCAGCTATCAAGCATAGTGCATCAGGTGCGGCCTGACGAACGGCGGCCTAGGAATTCCGATAGAACGCTTCGTCCAGGCCGTCTCGGTTCTCCGCCGGATCCCTAAGGTACCTGTCCAGGACGCCAATCCGCGCATCCAGGGCCAGCGGTTGCCCGTCCGGGCGCCCCAAAAGATACCCCTGCCCGGCAACGACGGGCTGCAGCATGGCGGCGGAAAAGCGCGGCTGGAGGAGGGCGCTGAGCATGCCGGGTGTTTCGATGCCCTCTGCGACGATCCACCCTCCTGCTTCCTGGATGAAGGTGATGGCCGCGGACACGGTAGCCATCGACGACGGGTCGACGCCCAGTCGGGCCACGACTTCCCCGTCAATTTTGATGATGTCGAACCTCACCAGCCTGAGCGCGTGCAGGCCGGCGTTGCTCCGCCCCATGTCATCCAGGGCAAGGCGGAAGCCCAGGTCCTGGGCCTGCCTGAGTGTGCGGACCGGTTCGGCGTGGTGCAAGGCAGCCTGCTCCGTCACCTCCAGGACGACGTCCTCGGGTTCCAAGCCCGCCACGGCAAGCTCGGAAACGAGGCCGCCGAGGTCGAAACTGTGGAGCGCGTCCGGGTGCACATTGATGAACAGCAGCCCCTCCCACTGGCGGCTGCCCACTGACGCCAGCACCGCCGACCGGGCTCGGGCGTCCAGCGCGGCAGCGATGCCGAGGCGTTCAGCAAGGTCGAAGGCCTCCTGCGGCCCATTGATCCGGGATCCCTCCGGCAGCCGCATCAGCGCCTCGTGGGCCAGTACGACGCCCCGGTGAAGGTCCCAGATCGGCTGAAAGGCGATGCTGAGGTGGGTGTCGCAAGACACCAGGTGCGTCAGCTCGTCGATTTTCTCGGCACTGACGATGTGGCCTTCCGCCATGGACGCGAAGGTGACTGTCCGTCGCCGCCCCAGCCGCTTTGCTTCGTAGAGGGCGGCGTCGCTGCGTTCCCAGAGCTCCTGCAGGCCGACGGGCTCCGCGGCGTGGCTGACGGCGATGCCGGCGCTGAACGTCGCCCCCGGGAAACGGGGGGCCAATGCGGCGCGGACCCGTTCGAGCGCCTCCGTTGCCTGATCCTCGTCGCTCCCGGGCAGTATGACGGCGAACTCGTCTCCGCCGAGCCGGAACGGCACGTCATCGGCAGCGAGCTCGTCGAAGGCGTCTGCCAGGCCCATGAGGACGCGGTCCCCGTGGCTGTGCCCGAGTCGGTCGTTCTGCTGCTTAAATCCGTCCAGGTCCAGCAGGGCGAGGGCCACCACACTGTACTTCCTGTCCGCCAGCCGGGCCTCCAGTGAGGGCTGGAAAGGCCGCCGTCCCGAGAGCCCGGTCAGCGGATCCGCGTCCGCCTCCTGTTGGGCCCTCAGGTGGCGGCGCTGCAAGGACCGTCCGCCAAGCACGTAGGACAATGGCGTGGCGACGAGGATCGCGGTCAACAGCCCAAAGAGCTTGTTCGGGCCGATGTCCCGCAAGAGCGCGGCGATAACCCCGGCCTCCTGGTCGACTTCCAGGACCAGGGGGCCATCCGGGCTGGAGACGGGCACGAGGAATTCGTACCTGGTCACGCCTGTGCCGCCGATTTCGGATTCAGATTTGACGGTGGTCCTGCCAGTGAGGAGCACCTCGCTGAGGCGTCCTGCATCCTCCTCCTCCGAGGCGCCGCCGTCGGCCCCGTTGCTGCTGGCCAGCAGCCTGCCGCCGCCGTCAAACAACCCCACGTAGACGGTGCCGTTGCTGCGCTTCACATGGGCCAGCTGGTGTGCCATGGCTTCCGAACGTTCTGCGGGTTCGGTCTTTTCCGCCAAAGCGTCCTCGAGTCCTGCGGCGAGCAGTTCGTAGTCGCGGCGGGATTCCTCCAGCGCCTGATCAATGACCTGCTGCCGGGCGAGTCCGAATTCAATCAGGCCCGCGACGAGCATGGCGGCGGACACCGCGAAAGCCCAGCGGACCAGGAAGGACAGTCCCGGCCAGCGGGGACCCGCCTGCCTGCCGCGGTTCGGCCGCCTGCCCGATTGCCTGGCCGCCCGGTCCGCACCCGTCCGCCAATGGTGACCATGATTTTCCACAACGCCCCCCGCCGCAAGGAATAACGGACACCCTACCTGCGAAACGGAGAACCGGCTAGGAACCTGCCGCCGGGCGCGTTGTGCCTAAGGCCATGACGCCCCCGGCCACACGTGTCGGCGGCCATCGGATCTTCAGGCCCGGGGCCGCAGCTCCCAGAATGCCACCGCGGAGGCCGCGGCCACATTCAGCGAATCCACGCCCGTGCGCATCGGGATCTTCACGGCGAGGTCGACGGCGTCAAGAGTCTCGGCGCTCATGCCCGCACCTTCAGTGCCCAGCACCAGCGCGAGCCGGTCCAGGTTCTGGGCCGCAAGAACATCGAGGTCCACCGCATCCGGGGTCAGCTCCATGGCCGCCACCGTGAACCCCTCCTCTTTAAGTGCTTGAAGGTCCTGCGGCCAGCTGTGCAGCCGAGCCCACGGCACCTGGAACACCGTGCCCATGCTGACACGGACGCTGCGCCGGTACAGCGGGTCGCCGCAGCGGGGAGACACGAGGACGGCGTCAACGTCCAGCGCGGCCGCGGAACGGAAGATCGCCCCGACGTTGGTGTGGTCCACGATGTCCTCCAGCACGGCCACACGCCGGGCACCGGCCAGCAGCTCGTGCAGTGGCACGGGTGACGGGCGGTGCATGGCGGCCATGGCCCCGCGGTGCAGGTGGAATCCGGTGATTTCCTCGAGCAGCGCAGAACTGCCGACATATGCGGGAACGTCCGGGTACTGCTCAAAGATGTCTGCGAGGTCCGCGAGCCACTTTTCGGCGAGGAAGAACGAGCGGGGCCGGTGGCCCGCGGCGAGTGCCCGCCGGAGCACCCGGGACGATTCTGCAATGTACATGCCCTCGGCCGGCTCCCTGACTTTTCGCAGGTGTACGTCCGTGAGTTGCGTATAGTCCGAGACGCGCGGGTCCTGGGCGGATTCGAGGTAGTGGAAAGTCACCGGGCAGCCATTTCAGTAATCATCGGAGCAGATTTGCGATCATGAAGCCCAGCGCGACCAGCCCGAGAGCGAAGATGACGCCCCGCAGGACCGGCGGCGAGAGCCTGCGGCCCACCTTGGACCCGACGACGCCGCCGATGAGTGAACTGACGGCGATGATGGCTACGACGACCCAGTCGATACGGTCGGCGGCAAAGAGCACATAGGACGTCGCCGCGATCAGATTGACCCCGAGCACCAGGATGTTCTTCATCGCGTTCGCGTTCTGGATGGTGCCGGTCATGAAGACGCCAAGGATGCCGACCAGCAAGATCCCCTGGGCAGCGACGAAGTAACCGCCGTAGACGCCCGCCAGATAGACAAGCACCACGAGGAGGATGCCGTGGTGCTTGTCCCGGAGCGCGTGTTCCGGGTTCTCTTCACGGTTGCGCACCCATCTTTGCAGGCGGGGCTGGAACACCACCATCAGCAGGGCCAGCACGATCAGGGCCGGAGCCGCGTAGTGGAAGACCTCTTCAGGCAGGTGCAGCAGGAGCCACGCGCCGGAGATGCCGCCCAGGAGCGAGGCCGGGAGCAGCTTCAGCAACTGGCGGCCCCGGCCTGCGAGCTCGCGGCGGTAGCCCCAGGCTCCGGCCGCGCCGCCTGCCACGAGGCCCATGGCATTGCTCATGGACGCTGTCACCGGCGCCAGGCCCAGGGCTATCAGCACCGGGAAGGTGACCAGGGTGCCCGACCCTACAACGCTGTTGATGGTGCCGGCCCAAAGGCCCGCGAAAAACACCAGGGTGCCGCTAAGAAACTCCACTCTGCGCCGGCCGCCCGGTCAGCGGCGGGCAGTGGCGGTGTAGCGCCCGGCGTTGAGCGTGACGTCCAGCGGCAGGCCGAAGGTCGCGCTCAGGTTCTCCGAGGTGAGGACCTCCCCGACCGGCCCGGCGGCCACAACGCCACCGTCCCGCATGAGCATGGCGTGGGTGAAGCCCGGGGGGACTTCCTCGAGGTGGTGCGTGACAAGCACGATGGCGGGAGCAGCATCGTCGCGGGCCAGTTCGCTGAGGCGGTGCACCAGGTCCTCGCGCCCGCCCAGGTCCAACCCGGCGGCGGGCTCATCGAGCAGCAGCAGTTCAGGGTCGGTCATGAGCGCGCGGGCGATCTGGACGCGCTTGCGCTCCCCCTCGGATAACGACGCGAAGGTCCGGTTCAGCAGTGGCCCCATTCCCCAGTCGTTCAGCAGGCCGAAAGCACGGCGTTCGTCGTCCTTCTCATACCCTTCACGCCAGCGGCCCGTGACTCCGTAAGCGGCCGTGACGACAACATTGAGCACTTTCTCGTGCTCGGGGATCTGGGTCGCCAGGGCGGCGGAGGACAGGCCAATCCGGGGGCGCAGTTCAAAGACATCCACGGCGCCGAGAATTTCCTCCAGGATCCCGGCCTCGCCGCTCGTCGGGTGGAGCCTGGCGGCAGCGATCTGGAGCAGAGTGGTCTTGCCAGCGCCGTTGGGTCCGAGGATCACCCAGCGCTCGCCTTCCCTGACCTGCCAGTCGACCTTGCTCAGGAGCGTTTTGGCTCCGCGGACAACGCTGACGGCGGCCATTTCAAGAACATCACTCATAGGAGTAGACACTAGGACAAAACAGGGTACGACTGATAACTGAAAACGTCGAACGCTGTCCCGGGTGTCTGGACCGCGAAATGAATTCGGGCGCCACTGCCGTGCTGGCTAAGATTGCAGCCATGACTTCGAACGTGACTGCGGTCAGCTACGGCGTGAATTTGTCCCCCTCGGAAGCGGAAAACCTCCGCTCCCTGCTGGTCGGCTCCGGGACAACGTTCGAAGCGGAGTCCCGCAGCGGAAACGACCGCTATGACGTCTGCACCGTTGACTTCGCCGTGCCGTCCGGTTCGGGCGCGGACATCGCCGCTTTGCGCCACCGCGTCGCCGCCGCGAAGGAAAGCCCGGATCGCGGCGGCGTGGATACGGCCATCGTGCCCGCGGACCTGCGCCAAGCAGAGCGCAAGCTCCTCATCATGGACGTTGATTCGACGCTCATCCAGCAGGAAGTCATCGAACTCCTCGCCGCGTACGCCGGCAAGCGCGACGAGGTCGCCGCGGTGACCGAGGCCGCCATGCGCGGGGAACTGGACTTCGCCCAGAGCCTGCACGCGCGGGTGGCGGTCCTCGCCGGACTGCCGGCCGCCGTCGTCGATTCCGTCCGTGCTGAAGTGAAGCTCAGTGAGGGCGCTGCGGAACTTGTGGCGGCGTTCAAGGCCGCAGGCCATGTGGTGGCCGTGGTGTCCGGAGGCTTCAACCAGATCCTCCGACCCATCGCCGAGGACCTGGGCCTGGACTACTGGATCGCGAACGAACTGGAAATTGTGGATGGCGCCCTCACGGGCAAGGTGCTCGGCGACGTCATTGACCGTGCAGCCAAGGAGAAGTACCTCCGCGAATGGTCAGCGGCCGAAGGCATTGCGATGGAGCACACGATTGCCGTGGGCGACGGCGCCAACGACCTGGACATGCTCGGGGCGGCAGGTATCGGCGTGGCCTTCAACGCCAAGCCCGCCGTGCGCGCCGTGGCGGATGCCGCGATCAACATGCCGCACCTGGACGCCGTGCGGCACATCGCCGGAGTCTGAGCCGGCACACTCCCGAGATCCCAGACGGCCGGCCGTTCAGCCGGATGGCGGCGTGTACTGGCTTGCGGTGAATACCGCTCCCCCGGGATCCCGGATCAGGGCCGTACGCGTCCATTCCGTGTCCTCCTGCCCCAAAACGCGGCCGCCGAGGCGTTCGGCGTCCACGGCAGCCCGGTCCCGGTCTGCGACGGTGAACGTCACGTGCCACCGCGGGCGCTCCCCGGCAGCCGCGGGCGCAAGCCATGCCACGGCGTCCTCAAAACCACGTGGAACTGCGTCACCGGACTGGCGGACCCTGATGTTGGGGTCGACCGTGGCCTCCAGGTGGTCACCATAACCGGGGCGGCGGATCATGGTGCCGAAACCGAGATCATCGAATTCCCAGTGGAAAGCTTTTGCATAGAACGCGCCGGCTGCCGCCACGTCTGTCGTGTGGAGGTCGCTGAAGTTCCATCCCCCGGGCAGGTTGACTGCCTGGGCCCCAGGGCGTCCACCGGCCTGCCAGATGCGGAACTCGGCGCCCTGGGGGTCGGCCAGCACCGCCTGTACGCCTCCTGCACCATCGGCAGGAGCTGATTTCAGCGTGGCGCCGACCGACAGCAGGTGCCGGACGGCAGTGTCCGCATTATCTACGGAGACGTAGGTGTGCCATGTGGGGAAACCGATGCCGGGGCCGGCAATCGCGCCGGCCTCCTGACCGTCCAGTGTTGCTATGACGTACCTGCCGGCGGCGCCGGGCGGGGCGGCGTCCTCAAACTCCCAACGAAAAAGCCCGCCGTAGAACGCCATGGCTGCGTCCACGTCGGGCTGCTGCGTGTCCACCCAGCAGGGGACGCCTTCAGGATAGGTCCGTGCTGTCCCCTGTCGCTGCTGTTCCATGCATACGACGTTAGGCGGCCCGGCGCTGCCGGGCAACGGCTTCGGCGAAGGCCCCGGGCAGGAGTGCTGCCCGGAGCCCCTTCCGATCGCTATCCGGCGTTCTTGCCGAAGTAGTCGGCGCCTCCGGCGTATTCCGTGTGGCCGGATTCGACGTCGGCCGTTGCCATTCCGGCGACCACTTCAGCAAACTCCTCGACGGAGTACAGCTTGCCGGCCTCCGCGCGGCGGGCTTCGATGGCGCCCGGGTTGGAGCGGTCCAGCAGCGTCGCCGTCACGGTGCCTTCGATCATGTCACCGGAGACCACGACGAGCGAGATGCCCTTCTCCGTGAGGCTGGGCAGCAGTTCACGCAGCGCGTCCTCGCCGGCGCGCTTGCTGCGCGCAACCGGCTCATACTCCGGCATGGTGGGAACGGTGTTGATGAAGTGGGCCTGGTGGCTGGTCACGAAAACCACGCGTGAACCCTCCTGCATCAGGGGCACAGCCGCGTTGAGCATGTTGATCTGCGCGTCGCGGTTGAGCTTCAGGGCGTAGCCCTCCTCCATGCCCGACTCCATGCCGCCTGACGCGTTGAGCACCAGGACATCAAGCGATCCGAAGTTCTCCATGGCCGCACTCGCCAGCGCGTGAACGCCCTCGTTGGTGGTGAGGTCCGCGCCGACGGCAACGGCGCGGCCGCCCGCGGCCTCAATGCCGGCCACCACTTTGTTGGCGCGCGGCGCCTTCTGGCGGTAGTTGACGACGACGGCGGCACCCTCGCCGGCCAGGATCTTTGCCACTTCGGCGCCGATTCCCCGCGAGGATCCGGTCACGATGGCGGTCTTGTTGTCCAGCAGTCCCATACGAGCTCCCTTTGTTCGAAACGTCTAAATCGCTGTAAACCTGCAGTCCATCATGCCAGCGCGGGCTCCCGATCCGCTTGTTTGACCTCCACAAAGAAGCCCGGGCCGGATAGTTTCCTGGCGGCGGGGCCGCCGCGCAAGAGGCTGGCTGCTAGTGGCCCATTCCCAGGCCGCCGTCGACAGGAATAACGGCACCGGAGATGTAGGAGGCCTCGTCGCTGGAGACCCAGCGGACGACGTTGGCCACCTCGGAGGCATCGGCGAACCGGCCCGCCGGCACTTTGGCGAGGTAGTCCTTCTGGGTTGCCTCCGGCAGCTCGGCGGTCATGTCGGTGTTGATGAATCCCGGGGCCACGACGTTTGCTGTAATGCCGCGCGAGCCTAGTTCCCTGGTCAGGGACCGGGCGATGCCGACCAGGCCTGCCTTGGAGGCCGAGTAGTTGATCTGGCCCGGCGCACCGTACAGGCCGGAGACAGAGGAGATGAGAACAACCCGGCCCTTGCGCAGCCGGATCATGCCCTTGGAAGCGCGCTTGATCACACGGAATGCGCCGGTGAGGTTCGTGTCAATCACGGAGGTGAAGTCATCTTCGCTCATGCGCAGCAAGAGCATGTCCTTGGTGATGCCGGCGTTGGCGACCAGCACCTCGACAGGACCGTGGGCGGCCTCGACCTCGGCGAAGGCGGCGTCCACGGATGCTTCGTCCGTCACGTCCGCCTTGACACCCAGGATGCCGGCAGGCAGTTCAGACTCGCTCCGGTAGGTCACAGCCACCTTGTCCCCGTTGGCCAGAAAGGCCTCGGCGATGGCGAGGCCGATGCCCCGGTTTCCGCCGGTGATGAGGACGCTGCGGGCCTGGGTGGCTGCTTCAGACATGTGTGCTCCGGATTCTGCGGAGCATGGCTCCGCTGTGGTGGCAGGATTTTGGACTGCCTCCGATCTTAGCGCCCGTTTGGGCGGCTCCCCCGGATGGTGAGAGAATTAAGTGAGCCATTGGAGCGTGATTAGACAGCAGTGACACCCCACCACCAGCCCGGACAGCCGATGCCCGAGAAGCCTGGCACCGCATCCGGTCATCCGGAGGTGCACAGCATCACGGACGCAGCCGCAGCGCATTCCGAGGACATGCGGGAGCGCATGATTAAGTACGCGCTGGCTATGGGCATCCGTATGGTCTGCCTAATCCTGATCTTCGTGGTGGACGGCTGGTTTAAGCTCGTCGCTGTTGCCGGCGCGGTATTCCTGCCGTGGATTGCAGTGGTGATCGCCAACGGCTCGGACAAAGCTGAAATCCACAGCGTCTCGCTCCTGGACTACGCGCCATATGCGGAACTGGAGGCGTCCGAGGGAGTGCAGTCCGCTGATGCCGGGGAGGACGAGCCGACGGTACTGCAGGGCGAGCTGATCAGCGACGAAGACGACGACGGCCGGGAACAGAAAGCCTCATGAACATTTTCAACCTCGGCGGCGGTGCGGGCGGTACGACCGGCCCGGGCTCCGCGGCCATGTGCTCACGTAAGGCCTGCAGGGCCGATGCGGCCTGGCAGCTGCTGTGGAACAATCCAAAGATCCACACTCCGGAGCGCCGCAAGGTGTGGCTGGCGTGCGGCGAGCACAGGGAGTGGCTGGAAGACTACCTGCAGACGCGGGGCCTGTGGAAGGAAACCGTTCCGCTCGACGCCGCGCCGGCTCCAGGCGGGAACAGCTGAATGTACCGTTTCCTTTTCTCCAGCAAATGGCTGGGATACCTTCTGCTGGCCGCGATCTTCGCCACCGGCTGCGTCTTCTTGGGGCGCTGGCAGATGGACCGCCGTGCAGAAACCCTGGCGGAGATCCAGCGTGTCACAGCAAACTATTCAGCCACGCCGATCAGTTTCCCGGAAGCAAGGGATCAGTTCCGCCAGCTGGATCCGGCCCGGGAATGGACACAGGTTGAGCTGCGCGGAAGCTATGACGCCGCCGGGCAGCGGATCGTCCGCAACCGTCCCCTCAACGGCCAGCCCGGGTACGAGGTGGTGGTACCGTTCCGGCTCGCCTCCGGCGAAACCGTGGTGATTGACCGCGGTTGGCTGCCGATTGGCAACAACAATCCCGGCCGCCCGGACTCCGTGCCGGCGCCGCCTTCCGGGCAGGTCACCGCGGTTGTGCGGCTCAAGCACGGCGAGCCGTCCCTCCAGCGCGGGGCTCCCGAGGGCCAGCTGGCGTCCATCGACCTGCCGGCGTATTCGGCCGAATTGGGCTATCCGTTGCTGACCGGCGCGTACGGGCAGCTGGCCTCTGAAACACCGCCCGCCGCCGAGATGCCGCAGCCGTTCCCCAGGCCATCGGTGGAAGAGGGCACGCACCTGTCCTACTCGCTCCAGTGGTTCGCGTTCGGCATCCTCATGTTTGTGGGCTTCGGCTATGCCGCCCGCCAGCAGGCCCGTAACGCCGCGCTCGACGCTGAAGACGCCGAAGCGGCAGGCGCCGCCGGTGACCACGGACACACTGCCGCGGCAGCCCGCCGTCGTCCGCCAGCAGCGCGCAAGCGCAAGCGGGCCACGGCAGAAGAAGAGGAAGACGCGATTCTGGATGCCCAAGGCTACTGAGCACGGCAGCCCCGACCCGCTTCCCGACCCGGTGGCCAATGTACGGCGTGCACTCACCGCGGCGGGTGTCGTGGATACGGTCAGGGTCTTCCCGGGCAAAGTGCCGACGGCGGCCGCTGCGGCTGCCGCGCTCGGCTGCGACGTCGCGGCGATCACCAACAGCCTGGTGTTCGAACTCGACGGCGCTCCCCTGCTCATTCTGGCCAGCGGCGCGGCGAGGGTGGATACCGCGTACGTCGCAGCCCAGCTGGGCGCCGGACGCATCCGCCGCGCCACCCCGGATTTCGTACTGGAACACACCGGGCAGGAAGTTGGCGGCGTGGCCCCGGTGGGCCACCCGGAGAAGATCCGCACGCTCCTGGACGCCTCTCTGGAAGAGCATGGGACGCTGTGGGCAGGGGCGGGCGACCACCACTCGATGTTCGCGATCAGCTATGAAGAACTGCGGAGAATCACCGGCGCCCACCCGTTGCGGGTCAGGTAGCCTGGCGGCGGTGCATTGGCGAACGCCGAAGCCTATGACAATAGGCTCCGAGCCTCTATTCTCTTGCCATGAGCGTTCGGGTCACAGTCCGGCGGCACCGCCTGCGGGTGACCCGTGGACACTAAAAACGTTCCGCCCCATGACAGCTACGCCGCCTTCCTTGCTCGGGTGGACGCGGCGACCGCGAGCCTGAGCGCCCGGGCTGCCTCCCTGGACAAGGCGCTGAAGGCCGTCTCCCTGCTCGTGGATCCCTACCATTCGGCCGTGCGGAAATGGGAACGACGGCGCACCCACGTTGCCGAGCGGCTGGCCCGGCTCACCGGGACGCCACGGACGCATACCGCGCTGAGCGAGCTCCACGACATGGCAGTGAGGATGGAGTCGATGCTCCGTGTCCGCGCTCTGCGCGTTACGGAAAAGTTAGCGATAATGCAAGGACGCCGGGACGCCATCGATAAATCGCTCCTGGAGCTTGAGGTCAGCAGGGTCAAACTGAATTCTTCCCGCATGCTGTCCCAGGACCGCGAAAACCTCAGCAGGGTTTTCTCTGAACTTGCCGGCTCAGCCGGTGCCGCGCCGACGATTCCCGACCTGGGTCTGCGTCGCGATCTCAAGGAAGCGCGAGAGGCCGTCATCCTGGCTGAAGCGCTCATGGAAGTGAAGGGGCACTAAAACATGGAGACTTCAGGGCACGATCAGCTGCGCAGGAACACCGTCACACTCGTGCGCTGGTCGAAGAAGCCTGGCGAGGATCCCTTTATTCGGTTCATCATGCTGAGTGTCTTCGGTTTGGTCCTCTGCCTGATCTCGATGATCTTCTTGCCCTTCCTCAGAAATTTCGCCGCTTTCGCATTGTTCATGGTCATCTTCCCGGCCATTCTCACTGTTCCCACGATCTCCGGCCGACGGGGCTTTATGCGGGAGCTCACCAAGACGGTCAATGACACAGTCATAGAAGTCACCGGCGCACGCAGCGACCAGCTCTCGGTCAGGCAGTTTCGGCAGCTGGTCAAGAGCGGTGAGCAGCTTCCGCTCCTCGTCAACGGGGTTCCCGGGTTGAATCTGCATGTGGAACGCACCTCAACGCTGGCGAAAAATGCCCCTGAGAAATGGCTCGTGGTCTTTACCGTCATCCCACCGAACAACGGGACCGCCAGCTTCGACCGGCTGCTGGCCGCGGCAAGTGAGGCCCGCCCCGAGTCCCCCGGCGCCAGCTAGGTGACGGACTCATCCGGCTCACGGGCCCCGCATGAACACGCCGGGGCTAGCGGCGGCTGGGTAGAAGTGGCGAACGCCAGGATCTACTGGGAGGCCACGGGTGATCCTGCGGGCGTGCTCGTGCTGTACCTTCACGGCGGCCCAGGCGGCTCCCTGGGCAAGGGCGGCTACCGCAAGCGACATGATCCGGCCCGGTTTTGGACTGTCGGCTTCGACCAAAGGGGATGCGGCAAAAGCACCCCAGCCGTCCAGGATGACTTGGACCATCTCGGTGAGAACACGACACAGGCTTTGATCTGTGACATCGAAGCGGTTCGCCGCCACCTGGGAATTGAGAACTGGATCGTCACCGGCGTCTCTTGGGGCAGCACACTCGCCCTCGCTTATGCCCTCGAGTATCCGGAACGGGTGATCGGCATTGCCCTCGTCGCAGTGACAACGACAAGCCGCGACGAGGTTCAGTGGATCACCGAAGGCGTCGGGTGCATCTTCCCCGAGGCCTGGGATGCCTTTGCGGCTGCCGCCAACGCGAAATCCGGCGAACGCATTGTTGAGGCCTACGCGCGTCGGCTGGCCGGCACGGACCGCGACGACGCTCAACTGGCGGCGCTGGCATGGGACCGATGGGAAGCAACACATGTCTCCCTGGACCCAAACTGGCAGCCGGGTACGCTCATTCAGGACGAGAGGGAACGCATGACGTTCGCTCTCCTCGTCACGCATTATTGGTCGAACGACGCATTCCTGGCCGGAGGCCGCGACATCATGGCGCGCATCCGCGAGCTCGACGGGATTCCCGGTTACCTTGTCCACGGTCGACGGGACGTGAGCGGGCCAGTCATAACCCCGTGGAAGCTTCACCAGCGATGGGCCACCAGCCGCCTCATCGTCATCGAGAACGAGGGGCACGGCGGTCCGCAATCCATGATGGCACTGACAGAAGCAGTTGAAGCCATAGCCGGATCCGGGGGTGCGGCCGCGCGTCTCGGTCCTGCGTGTAGATGAGCCGGCAAGGCTGACCCTTCCTGATTCGACCTATGTCCCCAGTCGCGGGTTTTCCGACCTAATCGCAGGTTCTGCACAGGGTTTGCCGAGGATCAGCTCACGACGCTATTCGTCAGCCATTTCCCCGGTACAGAATTATCAGGCATCCACTAATGGCCGCTGCGTCCGGCCTACACCAGCCCTACGGTAGGGCCGGCGATTTCACGAAATGCTGGGGAGTGTTTGTGCATAGGAAGCGTTTTTCTCGATTTCTCGTGACCGGCCTCATCCTGTCGCTGGCAGGAATGTTTGGCCTAGCAGTGCCCGCCGAGGCTGCTGGCCGTGCTGAAATCACCCTGGGCGACTCTGCGGGGCCGGCAGGGGCCTCCGTGACGGTCAACGGCGTGGGCTTTGCCCGTCAATCCTCCGGAACACTTACGGCAGGATCATCCAGCGTCCCGTTCACCACCAAGGCCAACGGCTCCTTCACGGCGGCAGTGACCATCCCGCAGACGACCTCAGCCACGGTGACGGTAACGGCCAAGGCCGGCAAGGCCACGGCGTCAGCCCCCTACACCCTCACCTACAGCCCCGCCTCACTGGGCGCAGGCTCGCAGGGTGCGGCCGCTGCCTTCACGGCCCCGATGACAATGGCCGCCCGAACCCAGACAATGACAACAACAACATCCACCCCGCCGATGAGCTCGGACCCGCTGCGGTTCGGGGTGTCGACCCCGGGCGGCCCCCTCGCCGCCGGCGAACTGGACGCCGTCGCCACCCTGGTCAACGAAAACCCTTCCATCGTCATGTCCTACAAGGACTTTAGCCAGGCCGCACCGATCGCTGACCTGAACGCCGTCGACGCCCGTGGCGCCACCAGCCTGATCACCTGGGAGCCATGGCTGTGGAGCGGGAACGGCGCAAACCAGCCCTCCTACGCCCTGGACCGCATCACTGCCGGAGACTTCGACGCCTACATCCAGCAATGGGGCACAGCCCTGAGGAACTGGAGCAAGCCCGTCATGCTGCGCTTTGCCCATGAAATGAACGGCAACTGGTACCCCTGGGCCGAGGCCGCGAACGGCAACGGCGCCGGGGATTACGTTGCGGCCTGGCGGCACGTCCACGACGTGGTGGCCGCGACCGGCGCGACAAACGTGCAGTGGGTCTGGAGCCCGAACATCCCATACTGGGGATCCACGCCCCTGGCCGGGCTCTACCCCGGCGCCGGCTACGTCGATGTTGTCGGCCTGGACGGCTACAACTGGGGAACCGCAGTGTCCTGGAGTTCCTGGACCTCGCCCTCGGCCCTGTTCGGCGAAGGGCTGGCAGTGCTCCGCGGCCTCGCCCCGGGCAAGCCGATCATCATCTCCGAAACCGCCTCAGCCGAGGCCGGGGGCTCCAAAGCCAACTGGAACACTGCCCTGGTCTCCTACCTGGCGGCACAGCCTGACGTTACCGGCCTTGTCTGGTTCCACCACAACAAGGAAGTGGACTGGCGGATCAACAGCTCCACCTCGTCGGCCAACGCCCTCGCCGCGGCCCTGGCGGCCCGGAACTCCTGAGACCG
>NZ_JBDGML010000016.1:0-2681 GCF_057655195.1 Arthrobacter sp. Soil_N43 | reverse complement strand
TGTCTGTACGAACACCGCGTTCAGTAGTTCCAGGCGGGCAGGTGATGCTCACTTGGCACGAGGCGCAGCAGGACGAATTCTCCCTCGTTGCCGACCGCGTCGGGCGCTTCTAGCGAACCTATAGCAGAACACAGACAGCCGGCGCACCTGCCAAGGTCAAGACTCGCCGCCGCCGGTCAGACGTCGAAAGCCGACCGGAACGCAGCGAGGGCGACGTCCCCTGCTTCCACGCCTTGGCCGCCGGAGGCAGCGGCTTCCAGGCCAATGACGCCCGAGTACCCGGCATGCTTCAGGGCCGAGGCGACTGCACGGTAGTTGATCTCCCCCGTGCCGGGTTCGAACCGGCCGGGAACGTCGGCCACCTGCACCTCTCCGATCCAGGGCATGGCGGCCCGCACGAGTTCGATCAGATTCCCTTCCCCGATCTGGGCGTGGTAGAGGTCCAGCATCATCTTCACGTTCGGATGGTCAGTGGCTGAGACGAGGGCCATGGTGTCCTTGGCGCGGGCCAGCGGTATGCCCGGATGGTCCAGGACGGTGTTCAGGTTCTCCAAGGCAAACGTCACACCATGCTTCGCGCCCAACTCACCGAGGCGCTCAAGCGTGCGCAGTCCGGCCAGCCACATCTCGCCCGTCGAGCGGTGAAGCGGCCGGACCGCCCTGCCTCCCTCTCCCAGCTCGGCCGGGTGAACCACCATCCGTTCAACGCCGAGTTCCAAGGCCGTCGGAATGAGCTTCTCGGCAGAGGCCAGCACCTCCCGGGCGCCATCCGGATCTATGAGGCTGCCGCCGAAGTAGCCGCTCATCGAGGAAAACCGGGCGCCGGTGGCGGCAAGCGCACCGATATCGCGGCCTCGCGTATCCCAGAGCTCTACGTCGAAGCCGTGCCCATGGATCCGGTGAACCCGTTCAGCCAGGGGAAGTTCGCCGTAAACCATCTCGGCGCAGACAGCCAGCCGAAAACTCATACGGCGTCCCCCACCGAGTGCAGTTCAGGCTCGGCTGCCCGCAGCTCGGCAACCGATGACACCTCGACGGGCTGCCCGGTTTCGGCCGACCGTGCCGCGGCCAGGGCCAGTGCCAGAGCATTGCGGGCGTCCGCCCATCCCGGGCCCGCTTTTGCTGGCACCTTGGCCCCGTCGCGGCGGACTTTCACCGCTTCGGCGAAGTCAGCCACTTCCAGCGTGTAGGCATCGTGGAAGAGGTCCACATTCAGACGAACCGTGGCGGAGCCGATGCCGGCGGCAGTGTAGCTCGATGCGCTGGAGGCCTGTGGACCGCCGGCTGTCACCATGCCGGCGGAGCCGAACACTTCGCCGCGCACGTCGTAGCCGTACAGTGCGTTGAAGTTCGCTTCCGCCACCGCAATCGCCCCGTTGCTGTAGGTCACGGTGACTACGGCCGTGTCCAGCAACCCGCCGCCCTTGGCCTCGGGAGCCACCAGGGCGTCTGCCACGGCGTGCACGCGGACGGGAACGGCGCCGGGGTTCAGCCAGTTCAGCGTGTCGAAGTCATGGATCAGGGTCTCCAGGAAGATCGTTCCGGGCGGGATGCGCTCCGGATTGGCTATGCCGGCTGCAGTGCCCGGATCGCGCGTCAGTGACCGGAGGAGCTGCGGGGTTCCCACCGCGCCGTCGTCGATGAGCTTCCGTGCCGCGGCAAAGTCCGTGGCGTAGCGCCGGTTGAAGCCAAACTGAACGATGATCCCGGCGGCCTGCGCTGCCTCCATCGCCGCGTCCAGTTCCTCGACGGTGCGCCCACCCGGCTTTTCGCAGAACACGTCCTTCCCGGCCCGGGCCGCGGCCGCGATCAGGGTCGAGTGGAACCGTGCCGGCGCCGCGATCAACACGGCATCCACGTCCGGATCAGTGAACACATCAGCGGAATCATCGGTGATTTTGGCAACCCCCAGCCTGCCGGCTAGCGCTTCCACGGCGGGCAGTGAGGGATCTGAAATGGCTTCCAGGCGGGCGCCGGGAATTCGCTGGACGACGGACTCGGCGTGGAAACTTCCAATCCAGCCTGCACCGATCAGGGCGATGCGGGCCGGCCGGTCTGCGCTGACCGGATGGTGACGGTAACTCATGGATACTCCCGAGGATGGTGTGGAATGGGTGGCAGACGTCTTCTAGATCGTTCTAGTGAAAATGTTTGCATAAGCCCACCTGTCTGTCTAGATCGTTCTATAGAATGCTCTAGGCAGAGGAGGAATATGGCGGAACAGCAGCGGCGTCCCACGCTGATGGACGTTGCCCGGGCAGCCGGCGTCTCGCGGGCACTGGTGTCCATCGTCATGCGCGGCGCGCCCGGAGCCGCGGAATCAACGCGGCAAAAGGTCCTGGCGGCGGCACGGGACCTCGGCTACCGGCCCGACAGCCGGGCCCGTCTGCTGCGCAGCAGCCGCACCAGACTCCTGGGCCTGAGTTTCTTCAGCGCCCATCCCTTTCATGCCGAAATCGTGGATGCCGCCTATGCGGCGGCGACGGCGCGCGGCTATGAAATCGCGCTGAGCGCTGTCGCCCACGGCCGCCCCGAGACCCGCGCCATAGAGTCCCTGCTCGATGTCGGTTCGGAGGCACTGATCATGATTTCTCCGACGCTCAGCAGCCAGGAGCTGGAGCGGTTTGCCGGCCAGGTGCCCGTGGTGAGCCTCCTCCGGAACGACGTGGGAGACCTGGTGG
>NZ_JBDGML010000015.1:0-14356 GCF_057655195.1 Arthrobacter sp. Soil_N43 | reverse complement strand
TGCAACCACACCAAAGAAACCACTGGCTGGAAAGCCATACCCCGGCCCGGCCCACGGCACACCATCGAACTCCGAACACCGACCGGCCACACCTACCACTCCACAGCACCGCCGCTGCCCGGAACCAGCATCACAGAACGGCTGCCCCGCACAGAACGGCTGACCCGCGCGTCATAGATTAGGCCAACCGGTGCCTGGCGCCACCTACCAGCAGGGCCCGGCCTAGCCTGCCGGCCGCAGCGAGGTAATCATCCGCTTGATATCCCGGTACTCGTCCGTGCCGGCGTACCTCTCCGCCTTCTCCAGAGATGGCGAAGACGGGTCGCCGGGCGTCACATTGTTCGCGGGATTGTAGAACGCCCCGAACATGGCGGCGGTGGGCGGCCATGTGAAGAAGTGGAAGATGGGGCACGCGGTGTCCCCCGTCGGCGCCGGGCCGGTCGCGATGCCATAGGCCGCGCCCGGAGTGTTCGCCGGTCCCGGGTCCGCGGCGTTGCCGCGGGACTCGAACACGAACCGCGGCGTGAGGCCGTTCTGCGTCAGCGCCGGCAGCTCCTGGGAGTCCAGGACGGAGTACGGGTGCCGTGTCATACATGTCGAGCCGGTGGCCATGTTGGTCCGGAGGGTGGCCAGCGGTTTCCCTGCCTGGTTCGTGATCTCCGCGAACGTACCGCCGCCCTCAGGCAGTTCGCCCGCGGGTTCCCTGACGCTCCACGCCGCGGGCAGGTCGAAGGTCAGCTGGCCGTCCGCCGTCGTGTAGGCCGTCCACGCCTCGGACGGCGTGGTGGCGCCGGTTGCGGTGGGTGTCCCGTCCGACGTCGGCGTCGGGCCCGGCGTGACGGGAGTGGTGACGGAGGCGGGAGCGGTGACGGTGGCGACGGGATCCGTAGCGGTGGTGGTGCCCGGCGTCGGCGGCCCTGCCGGTTGTCCGCATCCGGCGAGCATCAAGGCGAAAACAAATGCCGCGGGAACCGCGGCTCGGGACGACGCTGTCCTGCGCATGTCATTCTCCCGGGGACGGAAATTGGTCACTTAAGTGTGCCGCCCTCCGACGCTCTGCGGTGGTGGCCCGGGGCGATTGACGCAGAACCGTTGTTGGCAATAACGGTTCTGCCCGGCGCCGACACATGCTTCAGGCCACGCCGGTATCCGTTAAGTTATGTTCCGGTCCGCCTGGGGTTTGCCGCCGCGCCCCATGCTTCCCGGCGCTGCGTAAATGCTAGGTTCGAGAGAGAAGACAGTTCACCCCATCCCCATCTCCGTACCCATCGAAAGAGCTACAACAGTGGAATCGCCTGCACCCGTCCGGATACTGACCGTTTGCACGGGGAACATTTGCCGCTCCCCCGTGGCGGAACGGCTGCTCCAGGCAGGGCTGGACCAGGTGTTGCCTGGCGGCTTCGAAGTCCGCAGCGCCGGCACCCGCGCATTGGTGGGCGACCCCGTGCAGCCCCTGTCCGCGGACATCATCCGCACGTTCGGGGGAACCGCGGACGGATTCGCCGCCCGACAGCTGACGGGCAAGATCCTGCGCCCGGTGGACCTGGTCCTCACCATGAGCTCGACGCACCGCGGAGAAGTCCTCCAGCTCGACGCGTCCCTGCTCAAGCGCACCTTCACCATCCGCGAGTTTGCCCGCATGCTGGACGTACTCCAGGAACGGGAGACCCCGCCCGCAGGCGGCAGCATTCAGCCAGGCGGCGACCACCACGGTGACCGGATCAGTGCCAACACCAAGCTCTGGCGCGCCCTCCCGGCCCGCGCGGCATCGGTGCGGCACCTGGCGCTGGCTCCCGAGGCGGCCGACAACGACGTCGTCGATCCTTACCGCCGCAGCGACGACTACTACCGCCAGATGGAGGACGAACTTGCCCCGGCCATCATCTCGGTCCTCCGGTTCGCCAGGCTGAACGCCCCCTCCTAAACCCACGGCGCTACTCCCACGGCACCAGCCCACGGCACTAAACCCACGGCTGGCCTCCCAGCGGCGGGCGCGAGAATCAGTAGGTGTCGAACCCGACCTCCACGGACGACGCACCCCGCAACGGTCCGACCTGCTCGGCCTCAGCCTGCAGCGACTTCCTGTCCCGGTCTGACAGCGGGCCGAATGTCTTGATGGTGATGGTCAGCTTCCGGCCACTCTTGCGCGGACGCCATGTGCCCGTGACTCTGCCGCCTGCGAGGACCGCGCCCGGTTCGCCGACCATCTTCCACACTTCCCGGTGGTACTTCCTGTCGACGATCGTTTCGCGGTCTCGCATCTGGGTATACGGGTCACGTGGCGGGAGCAGGCGCACCCCCGTCGGCACCGGCGCCGACCGCAGGGCGTCGAGATCCTCGGTGAGGATCCATGCCGTGCCGCGGAACTCGACCTGGGTTAGCTCGTCCTCGACCTCGCTCCACCAGGGGTCGGTGTCGTCACCGTGGATCCCCGCCCACGCGGCGAAGTCGCCGCGCGTCGACGGTCCGTAGCAGCGCAGGTAGCGGCGAAGCAGTTCGGCGCGTGCAAGGTCCGGGTCGGTGTCCGGGATCGGATGGCCAAGCCACTCGTCGACCAGGACGAAGGGCGCCTTGTTCCCGGCACGCGGCGCGAAGCAGACCACCCCCTGCAGCGTGAGGATACGGACGCAGAAATGCACCACGCCCTCACCGAGCGGTTGCCCCGGGGCGTAGGGACCCGCTTCATCCCAGACGTCGCGTTGCCGCTTCGGCAGCCGGCGGGCAATCCGCTCGGCGATCTCAGCGCCCAGCTCGTTGATGGCGAGCCTGCGCCCGGACAGGACTTCGCCGATCTCCCCGCCGGTCAGCCCGACCACTTCGACCATGCTCAAGCCAAGTTTGTCCAGCGCCTGCTCCACGCCGGGAACAAGGTGGCGCATCGCAGCCTCGGTCGGCGGCAACACACCGGTGGTGAATACCGGCGCGTCCGAGGCCGGGAAGTAGAACGGCGCGCCGCGCATGCACCAGGTCTGCAGCAGGCTCTTCTCCCCTGCAACTGCATCCGCCATCTGTTCCTGCGTGAGGTTTCGCACCCTGGCGTGCAGGGCAAGCAGCGCCGATCCTGGCGGGCTGTTCTGAATCCCGCACCGGCCGGCGGCGTCGAGCAGCCCGCCCTCGCCCAGCCGTTCGGTGAGACGATGGGCGCCCAGACGAAACGCGATGACCTCGCTCGTCGCAACCCTGTGAGCCACTGGCACATCCTACCGCCGCCCGCCACCGACCCGCCTGAGGTTCGCTGCCGTTAACGGCGTACGACGGCGGCGCGGCCCCCAAAGGTAACCGTGCCGCCGTCGTACGCCCCTGTGGGCAGAGCCCCCCAGCCAGCCCCGGGAGCTTCGTCTCCGCGCTCCTGTGCGATCCGCGTGGTGCCACAGGTACCGCGTCCTGCCGCGCGTCTCGCACCGGGTTCCGGAAGTCCGAAGCATCGGTGGTTGCCTTATGACTATGTGGGAGGCGGCTTGGGAAAACCCTGTGGGCAGGGGCGGCCACCGCCATCTCTACAGCTCTGCCGTTCACCCGCCATTTGCTTGCGTGCCCTTTCGCGCCGGATGTATAGTCGCTCATCCCCGCAACCGGGCGGGCCGGGTGGGTCAGGACTGGTGTCGGCGATGAAGAAGATAATGTGGACCGTTGCCGCCTTGGCCGTGATCTTTCTGATCCTTGGCGGCGCGGTGGAGGCCGTCGGCTTTCTGCTGTGGGTGGCACCGTTCCTGCTGATTGTTGCCGTCCTGCTGTTCTTCCTGAGCCGCTCCAGCGGCCGCCGCATTCCCTGACATCATCATCGACGTTGGAGGCACCCATGCTGCTAGGAATTGGCGCCTATTCGTTTCCGCCCGAGGGTGGACCATGCCTTGCCGGGACTTTCTACCTCGATGTGGCCACCGGCCGGCTGGACTGGTCGGAGGAAGTCTTCCAGATCCACGGCTACACCCCTGGCGAGGTGGTACCAACGCTTGAGCTGCTCATGGCGCACAAGCATCCCGAGGACCGGGGGCCCATCCGCAGACTGATCGCCGACCTCTGCGCCCGGGGAGGCCAGCAGGCCATCTTCCACCGCGTGATCGACAGCCACGGCCGCGAGCACCACGTCTTCACCACGGCAGAGGCGTGCGGGGACTCCGGGAGGGTCACGGGACTGCGCGGCTTCACCGTGGATGTGAGCCGGGCAGTCGATGCGGCGAGCCGTCATGCAGCCGCTGAGGCCATCCGCGGCACCTACGCCAGCCGGGAAGTGATCGAACAGGCCAAGGGAGTCCTCATGGGCCTTCTGGGTGTGACGGCGGTGGAGGCATTCGGGATCCTCTCCGCCCGGAGCCAGAACTTCAACGTCAAGCTGGCCACCGTCGCAGCGCAGCTGGTCGAAGCGGCCGTCAACGGCAATGCCCGCGCCACGCTGTGCGACTGGGGACAACTGCCGGGGCAGCTGGATCGGGCGGTCTAGTACAGCCAGGAGCCGCGGCTAGGCTGGGAACGGCGCGTTACAGCGTGGCGAGCAGTCCCGCCGTCGACTCCAGGGCACCCGGCACCAAAGAGTAGTAGGCCCACGTGCCGCGCTTTTCGCGGTGCAGCAGACCGGCGTCCACCAGGATCTTCAGGTGGTGGGACACCGTGGGCTGGCCCAGGTCCAGCGGCTCGGTGAGATCGCAGACGCAGGCCTCACCCGACTCGCCTGCCTTGACGATGGAGAGCAGGCGGAGCCTGTTGGGATCAGCGAGCGCCTTGAAGACCAGCGCCCGGCGCTGGGCATCCTCGGCGCTCAGCGCGGGCAGGCCCGCCGGCGTGCAGCAGACGGCACCGGCTCCGGCGTCGGTTCCGGCGTCGTTCCCCAAGAGGCTCTCCCCGGGGCTCCCCAGCGGCCTCTCCAGAGTGTTCTCCAGAGGCTTCTCCGTCACCGGGTGCAGGGTCTGCTGAGTGGTCATGAACCCATTATGCACATAGATTGACATTCATCGATATAGGCAGGGATACTGCCTGTATCGACACTCATCAATGTATAGGCGGGCCGGTACGCACCAAGCAGCCCCGGACTGCCCACGGAATACCAGGAGCCCAGTGAGCACGCAGACCCAGCCATCCCCAGCACGCGCCGAGGCGGCCGGCGCAGGCGAGCTCTCCACCCTGGACCGTTTCCTCCCGGTCTGGATCATCGCCGCCATGGGCTTCGGCCTGCTGCTGGGCAGCACGGTCCCCGGCCTAGGCACCGCCCTGGAGGCCGTCAAGGTCGGCGGGGTCTCGCTGCCGATCGCCGTCGGGCTCCTGGTGATGATGTACCCGGTGCTGGCGAAGGTCCGGTATGACCAGACACGCCGCGTGGTGGGCGACCGCCGGCTCATGATCACGTCCCTGGTGCTGAACTGGGTGCTGGCTCCGGCGTTCATGTTCGCCCTGGCCTGGATCTTCATCCCGGACCTGCCCGAGTACCGCACCGGGCTGATCATCGTGGGATTGGCCCGCTGCATCGCCATGGTGATGATCTGGAACGACCTCGCCTGCGGTGACCGCGAGGCCGCGGCCGTGCTGGTGGCCATCAACTCCGTGTTCCAGGTCATCGCCTTCGGCGCCCTGGGCTGGTTCTACCTCCAGCTGCTGCCCTCCATGCTGGGCCTGCCCACCACCAGTGCGGACTTCTCCTTCTGGGCCATCACCGGCTCCGTCCTGGTCTTCCTGGGCATTCCCCTGCTGGCCGGATTCCTGACCCGCACCCTCGGCGAACGCGCCCGGGGCCGCGAATGGTACGAAGCCGCCTTCCTGCCGAAGCTCGGCCCGTGGGCCCTCTATGGCCTGCTCTTCACCATCACGCTGCTGTTCGCACTGCAGGGCGGCACCATCACGTCCCGACCACTGGACGTGGTCCGCATCGCCCTGCCGCTGCTGGTCTACTTCGTGGTGGTCTTCGGCGCGGGCATGCTGCTGGGACGGTGGCTGGACCTGGGCTACGCGAAAACCACCACCCTGGCCTTCACCGCCGCGGGCAACAACTTCGAGCTGGCCATCGCCGTGGCGATCGGCACCTTTGGTGTGACGTCCGGGCAGGCGCTGGCCGGCGTCGTCGGGCCCTTGATTGAAGTCCCCGTCCTTGTTGCACTTGTGTACGCGGCCCTTTGGGCCCGCAAGCGCTACTTCAGCTCCAGTCCGCTTTCCGCCTGACCCGGTCCGCACACCCGTTTTCCACACGCAGGAGTCCCCGCAATGACCACCGAAGCCGCCAAGAAACCGTCCGTCCTGTTCGTCTGTGTCCACAACGCCGGCCGCTCCCAGATGGCCGCCGCGTTCCTCACCACCCTCGCGAAGGGCCAGATAGAGGTCCGCTCGGCCGGCTCCCAGCCTGCGGACAAGATCAACCCTGCGGCGGTGGAGGCCATGGCCGAACTCGGCATCGACATGTCCGCCGAGATTCCCAAGGTCCTCACCACCGAGGCCGTCAAGGACTCCGATGTGGTGATCACCATGGGCTGCGGCGATGAATGCCCCTACTTCCCCGGCAAGCGCTACGAGGACTGGGTCCTCGAGGACCCGGCAGGCAAGGGCGTGGAGTCCGTCCGCCCCATCCGCGACGACATCAAGGGCCGCATCGAAGGCCTGATCACCGAGCTGCTGCCCGCCCGTCACGCCGACGCCCAGTAACAGCCTTCCGTCGAACGAGACTGAGTTGAACGAGCCCGAGGAAAAGGAGCCAGCAGTGAGCACCAAGAACGCCAAGCCGGAGAGCGCCGAGCCCCAGAACGCCAAACCCGAGAAAACGGCCACCCACCAGCTGATCATCATCGGATCCGGCCCCGCCGGCTACACCGCCGCGATCTACGCGGCCCGCGCCGGCCTCAACCCGCTGGTCCTGGCCGGCTCCGTCACCGCCGGCGGCGCCCTGATGAACACCACCGAGGTGGAAAACTTTCCCGGCTTCCCGGAAGGCATCCAGGGCCCCGAGCTCATGGACGGACTGCAGCAGCAGGCCGAGCGCTTCGGCGCCCAGGTGGTGTTCGACGACGTCACGGACGTCCGGCTGAAGGGGCACCTCAAGCGCGTGGTCACCGGCGCCGGCGAGACCCACGAGGCGCCCGCCGTCATCCTCGCCACCGGTTCCGCCTACAAGGAGCTGGGCCTGGCCGAGGAGAAGAAGTTCAGCGGCCACGGCGTGTCCTGGTGTGCCACCTGCGACGGGTTCTTCTTCCGCGACCAGGACATCATCGTGGTGGGCGGCGGCGACTCTGCCATGGAGGAAGCCACCTTCCTCACCCGCTTCGGCAAGACCGTCACTATCGTGGTCCGCAAGGGCGAGCTGCGGGCCTCCCGCATCATGGCCCAGCGCGCCAAGGACAACCCCAAGATCAGCTTCGCCTGGCACTCGGCCGTCAGCGCCATCCACGGCGACGGCAAGGTCAGCGGCGTGACGCTGAAGGACACCCGCACCGGAGAAACCCGGGAACAGGCCGCCACGGGCATCTTCGTGGCGATCGGGCACGTGCCGCGCACCGAACTGGTGGCCGGCCAGGTGGAGCTGGACGGCGAGGGCTACATCAAGGTGGACTCCCCCACCACGTGCACCAACCTGACCGGCGTGTTCGCGTGCGGCGACGCCGTGGACCACCGCTACCGCCAGGCCATCACCGCTGCCGGCACCGGCTGCGCCGCGGCCCTCGACGCAGAACGCTACCTCGCGGCGCTGGACGACGCCGACAGCATCGCCACCGCGCTGGTGGAGGAACCCACCCACGCCTAAACCCGAAAAAAGGGGAGGAGGTGAGCCGAATGAACACCGGATGCTGCGGCGACTCAGGCTGCTGCGACGACGACTTCCCCGATGACCAGCAGGGCTGCTGCTAGCCCCGCCGCCTGCCGGGCCCCCACAAGGGATCCGGCAGGCACCGCCCCCACAATCACCAACCGATGAGAACTGAGGACAGCATGGATTCAACGACGAACCTCCCCGTCGCCGTCATCGGCGCAGGCCCCGTGGGCCTCGCAGCCGCGGCCCACCTGCTCGAACGCGGCCTGGAGCCGCTGGTCTTCGAGGCGGGCCCGACGGCGGGCGTCGCCATTGAGCAGTGGCGCCACATCCGGCTGTTCTCACCGTGGCGGTTCAACATCGACGCCGCTGCCGTCCGCCTGCTCGAGAACTCCGGCTGGGAAGCTCCCCGGCCCACCGCGCTGCCCTATGGCGGGGAGCTCGTGGACAGCTACCTCGCGCCGCTCGCGGCCCTTCCGGCCATCAGCTCCCGCCTGCTCACGGGCGCCCGCGTGGTGGCCGTCACCCGCAACGGGCTGGACAAGACGCACCTCCGGGACCGGGACACCACGCCCTTCGTGGTCCGCGTAGAGCACGAAAGCGGCGAGGTCCGGGACTATCCCGCCGCCGCGGTCATCGACGCCTCCGGCACCTGGTCCACCCGCAACCCGCTGGGCACCTCGGGGCTCCCTGCCCTCGGCGAAGCCGCTCTTGCGTCCTCCATTTCTCCCCCGCTGCCCGATGTCCTGGACCGGGACCGGGCATCCTTCGCTGGCCGCCGCGTCCTCGTGGTGGGCGCAGGGCATTCGGCCGCCAACACGCTCATCAGCCTCGCCGACCTGGCAAAGGCGGAGCCCGGCACGCGGATCGTGTGGGCCGTCCGCGGCGCGTCCGCGGAGAAGGCCTACGGCGGCGGGGACGCCGACGGACTGCCGGCCCGCGGCCAGCTCGGCGCCCGGCTGCGCCGGCTCGTTGAGGCCGGAAGCGTCGAACTGCACACCGGCTTCGGCATCGCTTCCCTCGCAGCGCACGACGGCGGGACGTCCGACGGCGGGACGGCACCCGCCGCCGTCGGCGGTCCGGCCGTGACGGTCACCGCCGTCGACGGCCGCACGCTGGAGGCCGACGTGGTGGTGCCCTGCACCGGATTCCGCCCCGACCTGGACATCCTCCGGGAACTGCGCCTCAGCCTCGACCCTGCAGTGGAGGCCCCCACCGAACTGGCTCCGCTGATCGACCCAGAATTCCACTCCTGCGGAACAGTGGCCCCGCACGGCGCCAGCCTGCTGGCACACCCTGACACGGACTTCTACATCGTGGGCATGAAATCCTACGGCCGGGCACCCACCTTCCTGCTGGCCACCGGCTACGAGCAGGTCCGCTCCGTGGCGGCCGCACTCGCCGGTGACCGCGACGCCGCAGACACCGTCCAGCTTGAACTGCCGGCCACGGGAGTCTGCTCCACCGGCGCCGCGGACGCCGTCGAGCCTGAATCGGCGTGCTGCGGCACACCGGAGCCTGTGCTGGTCGGTTTCCCCACCGGCCTGGCCCATGGCCGTTCAGGCAGCAACTGAACCACCGGCGACCCGCCAGAAACCGACCAGAAAGAGAACCAGAAGAATGACCGAAACCCCGAAGGCCCCGAGTGTCCTGTTCGTCTGCAGCAAGAACGGCGGAAAGTCCCAGCTCGCCGCCGGGCTGATGAACCAGCTGGCCGCCGGTGCAGTGACCGTCCACTCCGCGGGCACCAAACCGGCCACGTCGCTGAATCCGCAGTCCGTGGACTCCCTGGCCGAGCTCGGCGTCGACATCACGGGTGAACACCCCAAAGCGGTGACCGATGAGGCGCTCGAGGCGGCCGACGTCGTGGTTGTCCTCGGCACCGAAGCGAAACTTGAGCCGCGCGAGGGCACCCGCTTCGAGTTCTGGGAAACGGACGAGCCGTCCCTGCGCGGGATCGAAGGCATGGAACGCATGCGCCTGGTCCGGGACGACATCAGGTCCCGCGTGCAGGCGCTCCATGCGGAGCTGACCGGGAACTAGGCATGACGCTTGTACTCGGCGTCGACTGGGATTTCCCGGAGCACCTCGTCCGCACCGCGGCCGGCCTCGCGGGTGCACTGGAACAGCATCTCGTGTGCGCCTTCGTGGATCCGGCCAGCTACCTGACGGAGTGGGATCCGAGCGGCGAGCGAACGGCTCATTCCCTGGATCCGGCCACCAATGAGGAAGCCGATTTTCCGTCCGGGGAACTGTTGGGGGGCCTGGAAGCAATCCTCGGAAAGCCCGGCGACAGCTGGTCCTTCCGCGTGCTCAACGGTGATGTTCCAAAAGCCCTCGGCCGCCTGGCGGAGAGCACCGGGGCATCATTGGTGATTGTGGGCGCCGACCGGCCCGGGGCTGCGGCGTGGGTGGACAGGCTCCTCTCGGGATCCGTCTGGGGAACCCTGGCCAGCCGCGGACAGTGGCCCGTGCTCATAGTGCCGGACCAAGACTGATTGGGGGGCTGGTCCGGCCCCCGGACTGGGTCTACATTGCTTGGTGGGATGCCGCAGCCGCGGCTCCCGGAACACGCATGCATGGTCCAGGAGGAAATGATGAGCCCCACCCCCAAGCAGCCCGTGACCGACGACAGCATCAAGGTCCGCCAAGTCAACCATTACCAGTTCAGCTGGGTGGCAGGCGAGCCCGGCCGGCCTGGAACCTGGACCCTCCAGCTGGTCCTTGACCAGGGGGCCTGGGAGGAAGTCCTCACCCTCGACTCGCAAGACGCCGACAACCTTCAGCACCTGCTGTCGACGTCGGAAACTGTGTTCTACGACGTTCCCCGCCGGACCCTGATGTTCGGCACCACCGCCGCGGGGCACCAGTGACAGCCTGAGTTTCCCGGGACTGGAAAACAGCCGAAAAGCCATCCTGCGTACACCGTGCCGAAACCTTCCACGAGCAAACTGGGATCGGATGCCGATTACCTGGAAGGGAATCCACGATGACGACTCAGGAAGAATTCGCTGCCTCTGCCGGCGAAGTCCTCTCGCCCGGTGACGTTGTTGAAGCGCGGCGTGGCGGGCGTCTGCTGCACCGGGGCACCGTCACGGATGTGGCCCACAACCAGGGGCTGCTGTGGATCATGGACACGCTCACGGGTGGCCGCAGGCTGCTTGACCACTCCGAACTGGAGATCACCCGCGCGCCGGCGCTGGAACTTCCGGATCTCCCACCCCAGTTCCCGGCTGCCGGTTAGCAGCCGGGAGCTCCGCCGCGGCGGGAGGGCCGTTCACCGTGAGGGATGCCCAGAAACCTGATGAAGCGCCCCGGGCCGTGCCCACGGGTGGGGAAATCGACGCGATCGCAGCCCTCTTGGCTGAACAGCTCGCCGAACTGCTGGCCCAGGACCCGGGAGTGCGGGCCGGATCACCGGACGCAGCCCGGAAAATGCGGTCAGCCGCGCGTCAATCACGGTCCCTCCTCGAGGACCACCGCAAACTCTTCAAAAAAGCCGCAGTCAAAAGCTTCCGGGCCGAGCTCAAGTGGGTGGTCAGCGCCGTCGGCCCGCTGCGCCACGCCACCATGGTGGACGGACCTGTCCACGGGCCCAACCATGACCTGCCAATGCTGAATGCGCTTGGCTTATCCTTTGGGCCGGCCGAAAATACCCAGCGTGCCGGCTACGACGCGGCGTACGGGAAGGCACTCGCCGCCTTGGAGTCGGACCGCTACTTCAGGCTCATCTCCGGGCTACAGGCGTTCTGCGCGGCCCCTCCGGCGCGTTCCGTCGCGGAGCCCGCATAACCCCCTGCCTGTGCGGGCATTGACCGCACCCCCCAATTTGGGCGGTCTCGCCGCAGGTATTTCCAAGGTTTCTTGGAGTGCCCTGACGCACCATGGTCTATATCGCGCAGGAGTGGCCAAGCTGGATTTCCCTCCTTTGACACGCAGTTTCGCTGGCCATAGCCATGGGGGCCGGGCTGGGCCGTAGTTGATCCCGGATGGGTGCATTTCACCGTCCGGATGACTTTCTTCGCCCAAGAGAAACTACGAGAAGATGAAAACATTGCTCCGTTGGTTCAGCCATTTGCTTGTTCTGTCCGTTGTCGCCGCGGGGGGTGTGGTGGGCGTCGCGGGCCCGGCCCAGGCGGCCACGGTGGGCACCCCGAGCATCACCTATTCGGGTGTTAATAATCCGCCGACGGCGGATAAGCCGCAGAGCAAGCTGTGGTGGAACGACGGGTCGTGGTGGGCGAATATGTGGACCACGGGCAGCGGGTGGAGCATTTACCGGCTGAACCGGAGCACCGCGACGTGGGTGGATACCGGGGTGCGCAGTGACAGCCGGGCCAGCACGTCTTCGGACACGTTGTGGGACGGCGGCAAGCTGTATATCGCCTCGAACGTGGTGACCTCCGGTGCGTCCGCGTCGGGGCAGCCGGCCCGGCTCTACCGGTACAGCTATTCGGCCGGGGCCTATTCGCTGGATACGGGGTTTCCGCAGGTGATTTCGAACAACAGCAGCGAGACGCTGACCATCGATAAGGATTCCACCGGTGCGCTCTGGGCCACCTGGACCCAGGTTTCCGGCACGACCAACACGGTGTTCGTGAACAGTTCCGGCCCGGGCGGGACCGGGTGGGGGACCCCGTTCGTGGTGCCCGGGGCCGCGGACCCGAACCCGACGCCGGATGACCTCTCAGCGATTGTCGCGTTCCGGAACGATCAGATCGGGATCATGTGGACCGACCAGGCCACCGGGACGGCGTACTGGTCCACGCACACCGACGGGGAGGACCCGCGGGCGGCGTCGTCCTGGCGGCACCGGGAAGCGATCCGCGGGAACCGGCAGGTTGATGACCACCTGAACATCAAGACGCTGCAGGCAGACGCCACCGGGCGGGTGTTCGCCGCGGTCAAGACCGGCCTCAATGACGGCTCGACGGATCCGAACCTGGCCCAGGAGGTGCTGGTGGTCTTCAAGCCCGGCACCGGCGCCTTTGAACAGACCACGATCGCCCGGACCGGGGACTGCGTCTCGCGTCCGCAGATCCTGCTGGATACCGAGAACAACCTGGTCCGCGCCTTCCACACCGCGCCCTCGACCACGGTCAGCGGCTGCGCGTTCTCCGGGGTGGCCGGCAGCATCTATGAAAAGACCGCCTCGATGGACAACCCGGTCTTCGGGACCGGCCGCGGCACCCCGGTGATCGAGGACGCGAACTCGGCGAACATGAACAACGTGACCAGCACCAAGCAGAGCGTGAACGCCGCGACCGGGATCGTGGTGATGGCCACCGACCACGTCGCCCGGCGCTACTGGTTCTCGGACCGCAGCCTCGGCACCCCGCCCCCGCCGCCCGGTGACGCCCCGGTCGCCTCGTTCACCGCGTCCCCGAGCTCCGGCACGGCACCCTTGACGGTGAACTTCACCGACACCTCCACCGGCAACCCGACCTCCTGGGCGTGGGAGTTCGGCGACGGCGAAACAGCCACCGCGCAGAACCCCTCCCACACCTACACCACGGCCGGGACCTACACCGCCCGGCTGACCGTCACCAACGAAGCCGGTTCCGACACGAGCACCAGGACGATCACCGTCAATCCGGCCGGCGGCACCGGTCCCGGGATCGCGCTGCGCAGTTCACGGACCGCGTCCACCGAAACCGCCACCACCACCGTCGCGCTGCCCGCACCCGCCGGCCGGACCGCCGGGGATGTGCTGGTGGCCTCCTTCACCGCGGACAAGAACCCCACCGCCGCTGTGCCGGCGGGCTGGACTGCGATCGTCAACGGGCTCTCGATCAGCAGCGGCGCGCGGGTCTTCGCCTACTACCGGGTGGCCGGCTCCTCCGACCCGGCCACGTACACCTGGACGCTGAGCACCGCGGTGAAGTGGGGCGGCGGCATCACCGCCTACACCGGCGTGAACACCACCACCCCGCTGGACAGCACCGTCGCCACCGCCGTCAACGCCACCTATTCGGCCACCAGCATCGCCGTCGCCAGCGTGACCACGGCCAGCAACAACGCAATGCTGATCGGCGGCCTCGGCTTCGACAGTTCCAACCCCGCAGCCACCCCGCCCAGCGGGTGGACCGAACGCTTCGAAACCACCGGCGGCCAGATCGCCGAACAAGCCGACCGCACCCAGGCCACCGCCGGCGCCAGCGGCACCGCGACCTGGACCTTCAGCTCCGCGAAGGCCGTCGCCGCCTGGCGAACCGCCCTCAAGCCGGGCGGGACGGGCACGCCGCCCCCGCCCACCGCACCGGTCGCGTCGTTCACGGCTTCCCCGACCACCGGCACGGCACCGCTGCCAGTAAACTTCACCGACACCTCCACCGGCACGCCGACCTCCTGGGCGTGGGAGTTCGGCGACGGCGGCACCGCGACAACGCAGAACCCCTCCCACACCTACACCACGGCCGGGACCTACACCGCGACGCTGACCGCCACCAATGCCGGCGGTTCCGATACCAGCACCAGGACGATCACCGTCGATGCAGCCGGCGGCACCAGCCCGGAGATAGCGGTGCGCAGTTCACGGACCGCGTCCACCGAAACCGCCACCACCACCGTCGCGCTGCCCGCACCCGCCGGCCGGACCGCCGGGGATGTGCTGGTGGCCTCCTTCACCGCGGA
>NZ_JBDGML010000014.1:0-11216 GCF_057655195.1 Arthrobacter sp. Soil_N43 | reverse complement strand
CGAACCCGGAAGCTAAGACCCACAGCGCCGATGGTACTGCACCCGGGAGGGTGTGGGAGAGTAGGTCACCGCCGGACAACCATTAGGTCGAGAGCCCCAACCACACGGTTGGGGCTCTCCCGCATTTAAAACCACCCCCACACACAGATAAAGGTGAGGGAGCGTGCGTGATAACCCGGCGAAAGGTGAGGGAGCGTGCGTGATAACCCGGCGAAAGGTGAGGGAGCGTCGGAACATATCCTGACGCGGCGCCGTTGTGTTAGCTGAGCGGCTGTGGTTTCGATAAGCTCAACCAGCGTTATACAGGCTCCACCAGCCGTGTTCGGCAAGCAGGAATCGGCTCGCGACAGGCACCGCCCGGCTTCTCAACCAAAAGGACTGCTCATGCCCCAGCGCACCATCGTCATCACCGGAGCCAGCGATGGCATCGGTGCCGCAGCCGCCCGGAACCTGGCAAGGGCAGGCGAGCGGGTCGTCGTCATCGGCCGTTCTGCGGAAAAAACCAAGGCGGTGGCTGCAGAGCTTGGTGCCGACTACTTCGTCAGCGACTTTGCCGAGCTGGCCCAGGTGCGGGAACTCGCCGGGGAACTGAAGGAAAAGTACGGGCGCATCGATGTGCTGGTCAACAACGCCGGCGGCATCATGGGCCGGCGTGAGCTCACCGCGGACGGCTACGAGAAGACGTTCCAGATAAACCACCTGGCCCCGTTCCTTCTCACCACCGAACTCATGGATGTCCTGCTGGCCAGCCGCGCCACGGTCATCAACACCGCCAGTGCCGCCAATGGGTTCGGCAACCTGGACCTTGCCGACCTTCACGGCGGCCGCAAGTACTCGACGAACCGTGCGTACGGCACGTCCAAGCTGGCCAACATCCTGTTCACGTCGGAACTGCAGAACCGTTTCGGCGAGGCAGGAGTCTCGGCGGCCGCTTTCCACCCCGGCGCGGTGGCCACCAACTTCGCGGCCGAGTCCACGAGCTGGTTCCGCCATGCCTACAAGACGTTCATCAGCAGGTTGCTGCTGACCCCGGAACAGGGCGCGGACACACTGGTGTGGCTCGCCACCTCCACGCCGGGCCGGGACTGGGTTCCCGGCGCGTACTACGCCAAGCGGGCGCTGGCCCAGGCCAACAGGCAGGCCTACGATGCGCAGCTCGCGCGGGAACTCTGGGACCGGAGCGAAGAGATGGTCCACGCCGGCCAGACCGCCGAAAAACGATAAGGCGTCAGCGCCGCAGCCGCATCCCCTCCAGCGCGTCGATGGCATCGGCTGAGCGGAGGAGGGCGATCTCCAGGCCAGTGTCCGGCTCGGGGAACGAGAACAGGTAGCCCTGCAGGAGGTCACACTGCAGGTCCGTCAGGTATGCCGCCTGCGCTGCCGTCTCGACCCCTTCGGCCGTGACGGTCAGGCCCAGCGAGTGGGCCATGTTGATCATGGAGCTGAGGATCGGGAGTTTCTCGGCGCCCGTACGGATCATGGAGACGAAGGACCTGTCGATCTTCACGGCGTCCACGGGAAGGTCCTGAAGCCGCCCCAGCGAGGAGTACCCGGTGCCGAAGTCGTCGAGGGCCACGCTCACCCCGGCGTGGCGGAGGCGTCCCAGCTGCTCGATCACGTGGTCGTCATGGTCGAAAAACACGCTCTCCGTCACCTCCAAGACCAATTGCGCAGGGTTCATGCCGCAGGAGTCCGCGAGCTGCAGCACGTCGTCGGCGAAGTCACGTTCCCGGAGCTGAACCCCGGAGACGTTCACGGCAAGGGAGCGTGCGGGGGATCCGGCGAGCCAAGACCGCAGCTGGGTGAAGCTTTCTTGGAGCATGTGCATGCCGATGGCTGAAATGAGCCCGCTGCGCTCCGCCGTCGGAATGAACTGAGACGGCGGAACTCTCTCGCCGTTCCGGTCCCACCGCGCCAGTGCCTCGAACTGGGTCACCTCGCCAAGCACCGGCGAGATAATCGGCTGGTAGTTCACGGTGATCTCGTCGTTGTCGACGGCGAGCCGCAGCCCGGCTTCCATATCCGTTCGCCGAACCAGCGCCGTCATCATCTCGGGCTGGAACCGCAGGTACTGGTTCTTGCCTGCAGCCTTGGCGGCGTACATGGCCACGTCCGCCCGGCGCAGCAGCTCCGAGGCCGCGATGACCCCCTCACCCATGGACGCGAGGCCCAGGCTGAGGCTCGGCCGAAGCATGGCTCCATCGATCAGCACCGGAACGTTCAGTGATTCCACGATGCATTCCGCCACGCGGTCGGCATCCGTAGACCCGGTCAGGAGCACCACGAACTCGTCGCCCCCCAGCCGCGCCACGGTATCGTCCGGGCGGACGCAGGCCCGCAGCCGGCGGGCAACCTCTATCAGCATCTGGTCACCGGCGTGATGGCCGAGGATATCGTTGACCTCCTTGAAGTCGTCCAGATCCAGGAGGAGGACGTCGACGGCGGCACTGCACTCGCCGCGCAACGCTTCAGTCAGCTGCTCGTGGAACAGTTTCCTGTTGGCCAGTCCGGTCAGCGGGTCCTGGAAGGCCATGGCCTTCAGCTGTTCGGCCTGCTCGGCGAGTTCGGCCAGCGCCTGCTTCGCCTGTTCCTGGGCGAGGCGCCGCGGCGTCACATCGCGGAAGCTCCAGACGCGGCCCACCACTTTGTCATCCACCTTCTGCGGGCGTGAGTAGCGTTCGAAGGTCCGGCCGTCGCGGAAGTCCAGGACATCGTGGCTCTCCGCGGCGGGATGCGCATACAGTTCGTGAACTTTCGCGAGGAAGGTCTCCGGATCGGAGAGCTGACCCAGGACGTACCCCATCACGGCTTCGTCGTCGTGGGTGGCAAGCATCTCGCGCGGTATGCGCCACATGGCGGAGAACTGATCGTTCATCCCGGCGATCTTGCCGTCGATGCCGACCACGAGGATGCCGTCCGCGGTCGACTCCAGTGTGGCGCTGAGCAGCGACATCGCTTCGCGCAGCCCGTCATCTGCCCCCTGCCGGTGGAACGTCGGCCGGAAGGACGCCACCAGGAAGGTTGTCCCCTCCGCGTCCAGCAGGGAGCAGGCCACCTCGCCCTGGAACTCGCTGCCGTCGCTGCGAAGGCCGTACGTCTCAAGAGGCGAGGGAGCTGGCGCGTCGGGTCCCTGGGTGGGCCGAAGAGAGGCGAAGTATCCTTCAAACCTGTCGTGGAAGCCGTTCGGAAGGACGAACCGGTGGTCCCTGGTGATCAAATCCTGCTTGGCGTACCCGAAGATGGAGGCCGCGGCGGTGTTGGCGAGGCTGATCAAGCCGTTTTCGGCGATGACCAGCACGGCGTCAGGCAACGCATCGAAGACTGCCTGGAACCCCAGGCCCGGACTTGCCGGCTGCGCCGGCGGCAAAGGAGCGCCCATCAGGCAAGCTCCCTGTGAGACCAAAAATCCTTCATTGAACATACCCCCTCCGGAAATCATAGAGTCCGGCCCAGCCGGACTCCACCCCTGGAGCGTCTGAACAGAGTTGGGGGAAGTGTTCAGTGGGCGTACTTGGCCTCAACGGGTCCGACCAGCGGCGCCCCGGCGTTCGTCCCCAGGCCCCGCACCGTCCAGCCCACCGCTTCCCAGGCTGCAGCGTCCAGCACGTTTCGAGCGTCCAGCAGCGTCCGCCGTCGTACGAGCTGCCCGGCAGTGGCAGGTGACAACGAGCGGTACTCATCCCATTCGGTCAGCAGCAGCACCAGTTCGGCGCCCTCCAGCGCCCGGGCGGAAGACGGCTCGAACCGCAGCTGCGGGTAGCGCATCCACGCGTTGTTGATGGCCTTCGGGTCGGTCACGGTCACGTGCGCGCCCGCGGCGGCGAGCCGGAGGGCGACGTCGAGGGCTGGCGAGTCGCGGATGTCGTCCGTCTCGGGTTTGAACGCGGCACCCAGCACCGTCACCGTCCGGCCGGCGAGATGGCCCTCGCACAGCTCGCGGGCCAGCTCGACGGTCCGCAGCCTCTGGCCGGCGTTGACGGAATCAACCAGCCCCATCCAGTCCTTGGCCGACTCGACACCCAGCGTGGCGGCCTGGGTCTTCAGGCTGCGGATGTCCTTCGGCAGGCATCCGCCGCCGAAACCCAGCCCCGCGTGCAGGTACCGGCTTCCGATGCGGGGATCGAGCCCCATCGCCTCGCTGAGCTCCCGCACGTCAGCGCCCGAGGCATCGCACAGCTCCGACATCGCGTTGATGAAGCTGACCTTCGTGGCCAGGTACGCGTTCGACGCAGACTTGATCAGCTCAGCGGTGGCGAAGTTGCAGACCAGCCGCGGAATGCCGGCGCACAGCAGCGGCTCATAGACCGCATCCAGCACGGCCGTCACTCCCTGCGGTGTGCCGTCCGGTTCAAAGGCGGAGTCCCTGCCGCACGGCACGCCGTACACCAGCCGGTCGGGCACCAGCGTGTCCTTCACGGCCGTCCCCTGGCGCAGGAACTCCGGGTTCCAGCCGAGCAGGACGTCCGGCCGGCCGGCGAGGATTCCGCCCAGCATGTCAACCGTTCCCACGGGCACCGTTGACTTGCCGACGACGGCGGCACCGCGGCTGAGGTGCGGAACGAGACTTTCGGTGGCGGAGACCAGGTAGCTGAGGTCGGCGCCGTCGGAGGTCTTGGATTGCGGGGTGCCGACGCAGAGGAAGTGGATCCGGGCGCCGGCAGCGGCGGCAAAATCTGTGGAGAAGGTGAGCCGGCCGGTGGCCCGGCCTTCGCGCAGCAGTTCGTCCAGGCCCGGTTCGAAGAACGGGGCATCGCCGCCGGCCAGGCGCTCCACCTTGCTGGGGTCAACGTCGATCCCCACCACCTGGTGGCCCATTGACGCGAGCGTGGCTGCGTGGACTGCGCCGAGGTAGCCGCAGCCGATCACGGAGATTTTCACAGGCCGGCTCCTTCGATGGTTGCGTGCCCGGCCAGTGAGGAGGCGGCCATGACTCCCTCATAGTGGCGGACCAGTTCGGCGTTGAGGGCCGGCCAGGTCCGGTCCTGGACCGAAGCGTGTGCGGCCGCGGCGAAGGCGCGGCGCTTGGCGTCGTCGCCCATCAGGTCCATCACACGGCCCCGCAGGTCGGCCAGGTCTCCGGGCCGGTACAGCCATCCGGTCCGGGAGTTCTCCACCAGATCCAGGGGGCCGCCGCGTCCCGTGGCCACCACCGTCACGCCCGACGCCATGGCTTCCTGGATGGTCTGGCAGAACGTTTCGAACTCACCCGGGTGAACGAACAGATCGAAGGAAGCCACCGCCCTGGCCAGCTCCTCGCCGCCCAGGAACCCGGTGAAAACCGCGTCCGGCATGGCTTCTTCAAGGGCCGGACGCTGGGGACCGTCGCCCACGATGACCAGCCGGGTACCCGGGACATCGGAGAGCACGGCCAGGTCCTCGACCTGCTTCTCCACGGCGAGCCGCCCCACATAGCCGATGATCCGCTCACCGCCGGGTGCCACGGATGCCCGCCAGCCGGCGTCGCGCTTTTCCGGCGCAAAACGCGCGGTATCCACACCGCGCCGCCACATGTCCACCCGCGGAATCCCGCGGCCGCGCAGCTGGTTCAGCGCGAACGTGGAGGGCGCCAGCGTCCGGTCGGCCAGCAGGTGGATGTTCTCCACCCGGGTCCAGGCCCAGTTCTCGAGGAACGGCACGCCGTAGCGCGCCATGTAGCTGGGAACCTCGGTCTGGTAGATCGCCACGGTAGGGATGCCCAGCTGGGCCGCCGCCTGGGCTGCCCGCCAGCCGAGCACGAACGGCGACGCCAGGTGGACCACGTCGGGCGCGTAATCGGCAAGCATTCTCTTGACCCGATATACGCCGCCCAACGCCACCCGAACATTCGCATATCCGGCCAGCGGAACGGAGGGGAGCCGGTGGACAATCGCGCCGTGGACAACATCGAGAACATCGGTGTCCGACGTCGACGGCGCAATCACCATCACCTCATCACCGCGCTCCTGCAGGTGCTCGAGCACCCGCAGAATGGAGTGCGTAACCCCGTTCATCAGCGGCAGGAATGATTCAGCGACTATTGCGATCCTCACCCCTCCACCGTGGTCGCGGCGTCTGACGCTGTGGGGGAGCGGGCGTGACGCTGAGGGAAAGGTTGGGTTAACAGGAAGGCAGGGGTTCCGTCCGGTCTGGCCGACGGCGGCTCAACCGGCTCCGGTTACCCTCCGGGATCGGACCGGAGAATGTCCGGCAGCTCATCCACGTACACCGTCTGGGGCGGTTCGAAGTAGATGACGAGCACCTTTTCACCGACCGGGAAGACGCTGGTTTTGTCGAACGGGTGGGCATGGAAGGCGCTGGTTCCGCCGCGGAACGGCAGCATCACCTCGCCGATGGTGCCAGGCCCGATGCGCCCGGTCACCCTGCCGATCTTGCCGGTCAGGCTGTGGTCCGCGTTCCTATGCATTGGGGGTCTTCGGGGATCGTTTTGACCCGTCCTGGCCATCTTTGAGCGCAGAGGACAGGCGCGGAAGGAACGTGCCGGCTTGCGAGAGGATCCCGCCGATCATGCCGTTGAGGCCGTCGCCGCCGTTCAGCACGGTCATCTGGCCGACGTGGCCAAACGGCTCGGCCGCGGCGGACACGATGGCCGGCATGTTCTCAGCCAGTTGCTGGGCGATGACGGCGTCCTGGTTTGTCTCCAGCGCCTCGCCCCGGGCCTTGATGCCCTCGGCTTCGGCCAGGGCCTTGGCCTTGATCGCCGACGCGGCGGCATCGCCCCGGGCCCTCGTCGCAGCGGCCTCGGCTTCACCTGTCACGCGGGTGGCTCCCGCTATGGCCGCGGCGGCTGTGGCGCTGGCCTGGGCCTCGACTTCAACGCGCCGGGCGTTGGCCTGTGCTTCGAGTTCGGTCCGCTTGGCCCGTGCTTCGGCGGCGCTGATGTCTGCGGACTTCTGGGCCTCGGCTTCGGTGCGCTGCGCGTAGGCCTTGGCGTCGGCTGGTTTGCGGATGACCGTCTGGAGTTTCTGTTCCTCGCGGTCCGCCTCCAGCTTGGCCACTTCGGTTTCCTGGACCACCACCTGCTGGCGGGCCGTTGCTTCCGCCAGCGGCCCCGCCTGGGCGGCGTTGGCCTTGGCCCGCTCTGCGTTGGCCTGGGCAACGGACTGTTTGATGGCCGAGACACTCTGGGCGTCGGCAATCTGGGCCGCTGCCTCGGCTTCCTTCTCGGCAGCTTCCCGGTTTCTGGTGGCCTCTGCGATGCGGGCCTCCATCTTGACCTGCGCAATGTGTGGCTTGGCGATGTTCTGGATATAGCCGGTGGGATCCTGCAGGTCCTTGATCTGCAGGGAATCGACGACGAGTCCAAGCTTTTCCATTTCCACGCCGCTCGCGCCACGCACCTGGGACGCCAGTTTGTCGCGCTCGCGGATGATTTCCTCGACGGTCATGCTGCCGATGATGGAGCGGAGGTGCCCTTCGAAGACGTTATAGACCTGGCTCTCCATCTTTGGCTGCTGGCCGAGGAACCTCCGCGCGGCATTGGCGATGAAGGCCGGTGCGTCGCCGATTTTGTAGATGACCACGCCGTCCACAATGACCTGGATGCCCTGGGAGGTGACACACGAGACCTTGAGCTCGGTTTCATTCAGGGTCAGGGACAGTGCCCGCACCGTTTGCAGCCCGGGAACCACGAGCGCGCCCCGGCCGGTGACGATCTTGAAGTCCATCCCGTCGGTGTTCTCGAGGGTCCCGCGCGTCAGGCCCGAAATGATCAGGGCCTCGTTGGGCTCAGCTACCTTCCACATCAGTTTTATGGCCACCCAAATGACAGCGATTCCGGCGAGGACTCCGGCGACGGTGGCGATAACAGGGAGGAAAGCTGACAGGGCTTCCATGATTGTGTCCTTTCACGTCATTGAAAAAGGCGAAGCGCAGTGCGGGCCGGCACGCCCGAGCGCGCCGGGACTGCCCGCTTTCATAGACAGTCTTGCCGGGCGCATGTGGGAAAGTCCAGCAATTTGATGATCAGGATCCGGGGTCACCCGCGGCGGCCGCCCTGCTAGTGCTGTTCCAGGATCCGGCGGGCGTCCCGCTGGGCTTCCAGCTCTTCCGGGGTCACCGTTTGTCCGGACAGATAGCCGGCTCCGGCCATGAGCTGCTTGAGCTCCGCTACGGTCCGTGGCGTGCCCACACCCAAGTGCGCCATCGCGTGGCAGTTAGGGCACAGCGGCACCAGGTCAGTCACCGGGTCGACCTGATAGTCATTGCCGATCTGTCCGGCCGGCACCAGGTGGTGGACCTGGATGAAGCCAGCGCCCGCCTCTCCGTACGCCGACTCGAAGGAGAAGCCGCACACGGCGCAGCTCGTGCCGTGATGGGCTACACAGATCCGCCGTGCTTCGGCGCTGCATTCATGCCGGTTGGCCTGTACCCGGACGACCGCTTGCTCCGGATAGCTCCCCGGCACGAGGTGGACCGGGTCCTGTGGCTGGGCGGGTCCGAACTCCCGCCACACGGCACGGACTTCCGCCTCGAGTACCGGATCAAGGACGGCCGCCGGCTCCGTCAGATCCTCCCAGGGAACCTCAGGCACGGATTCGGCAAGGACCCCGGGCAGGATCTGGTCGCCGGGCGGAAGGAGGGCATCGAACGCCACCGCGATGGCACGGGTGCCGTCGTCCGGCCAGCCGGCAGCCGCTGCATGTGCTGCGGATGGCGCCGTGGCCGAGAGCACCAGGCCGTGCCCGAGGAGTCCACAGCGGCGGCCCCGCAGCCAGAGCCACACCTCAGCGCCGGCGGGGACGTCCGCCGGTCCCGCCACGGTCCAACCGGCCACGAAGACGCCTGTTTCCCTCACCCGTTCGACGGCGGCGGCGTAGTTCCAGCCGTCGCTGTGGTCAGGGTCCCACGCCAGGATGATGGCTGTCATAGGCATATTCTTGCAGTGTTCCCGCCCCGGCGGACCGGCAACGTTGATTCTCGGGGCTGCGCCCCAGGGGCCGATGCCTGCGGCGCTATTCGGCCCCGTCCCGGAGCGGGCTCGATGCGGCGATCGTCTCCACCAGCTCGGCCAGCTCATCCACGCCCCTTGACGTTCGGATTGCGCCCCCGATGCGGCCGCTTGCCTCGCGATAGGAACTGTCTGCCAGGACGGTGCGTACGGCCCTGGCCACCGCTTCGGGGGTGGCACGGTTGGTCCGGAGGTTGATGCCGGCGCCCGACCAGGCCACGCGGGCGCACACTTCGGTTTTATCCTCGGTTTCACCGGCCACGACGAGCGGCACGCCGTGCCGCAGCGCGAACTGCACCCCGCCGTAGCCGCCGTTGGTGACCAGCACGTCGGTCTTGGCGAGCAGTTCGTCATAGGGCAGGTAGGACGCAACGCGGACGTTGTCCGGCATCGGCCCGGCGAGATCTGCCACGGGGCGTCCGCCGGTGCTGACCACGACCAGGACGTCGTCATCAGCCAGACCGTCGATGGTGGGGCGGATCAGGTCGTCGAAATCCCGGTTGGCGACAGTGCCTTGGGTGACGTGCACGACCGGACGGCCGGCGTCGAGTTCCTCCCACCAACCAGGCACGACGTCCGCGGTCGCGTCTCCGGCGCTCTTCGTGCCGCTTTGGGAGACCGGCCCCACAAAATGCACCGTTCCTGGGAGGTCCGACCGTGGATATTCGAACTCCGGCACCGTGAATTGGACCAGGCAATCGGCGGCGCGCGGCCAGTCCATGAAGAACGTCGGGAAGGGCTGCCCCGTGGTTTCCCGGGCGACGGCGTCCGCGTACTTCTGCACCGGACCGAAGACCACTTTCTCGGTCAGTGTTTGCAGTGCCCGGTTGCGAAGCCGGCCTGCCGCTCCCGACATCGGCCGGATGCCCAACCCATAGGGGGCCGTGTCCCTGCTCGCCAGGCTGAGCGGCACGATGCCGCAGTTGACCACGGCGGGACGGCCGGACCGTGGCTGGCTGAGCAGCAGCGCGGCGCCCATGAACAGCGATTCGGCCAACACGGCATCGGCAGGGCGTTCCGCGAGCGTGGCGAGGACCGCCTCGTACTGGGCCTTTCCCGGACGCATGAAGATCTCCTGGATGTCGAACCGGATTCCCTTGGGTCCTTTGAGGCCGACGCGGCCGGGAAACGCCCCAGCGAGATTTGTGTCGTCGAAGTCGGCTTCGGGAGGCAGGGGAACGAAGCTTGCTCCGGTGTGCTCCACCCGGTCCCGGTAGCGCTGCCCGGTGAGGAACCGGACGTCATGTCCACGTTCGACGAGGCCTGCAGCCACGGAGAGCATCGGCGTTACGTGGCCAATTAAGGGGCTGGAGCAAACTAGTACCGATGCCATGGTGGTCTCCTATGAGGATGAGTACGTTGTAACAGTTTTCATTACTGTGGCAAAGTAGTCAATATGCAGGATCAGGAAAAACGTCGCCGCCGGTACCGCTCTACGCTCCGAAATGCCCAAGCGGACGCCACCCGGCAGCGGGTGGTCGCAGCCGCCGGCCGCTGTTTCGCCATCAGGGGATTCACGGCGACCACCCTTGGTGCCATCGCGGATGAAGCGGGTGTCTCGGTGGAGACCGTTCAGGCCCACGGCCCCAAGAGAATGCTTCTGCTGGCGGCGGTGGAAACCGCTTCGGCGGGTGTTGACGGCGGGCGCTCCATCTTGGACGTCCCCGAGGCAAGGGCCGTGCTCGAACAGACCAGCAACGCGGAGGCTGTCGCCGGACTGGCGGCTTTCGCGGCGGACCTCAACCGCCGGGTCGGGTCCCTGTGGCAGGCGCTGGCGGCTGCCGCGCAGGGGGATTCCGACCTCGCTGAGGCGTATGCAGGGCTACAGGAACGGATCCGGGCAGACTTTGCGAAAGTGGTCCAGGTACTGCAGACGCGTTCCGGGCTTCGGACGGACGTGGAAGCCGAGGAAATGGCTGCGACCCTGCTGGTGCTTACCTCGCCGCACCAGTATGACCTGCTGGTTGTTCAGGCCGGCTGGGAGCAGGAACGCTATCGCGGGTGGCTGGAGCGCATGCTCGCTGAAGCGGTCCTGGTCCGGTAGCAAACACCACGGCAGTAGACGCGCCAGGACGCAAAAGACGGCCGCCTCACCGGAAGGGGAGGCGGCCGCCGTCGTGCTGTGGGTTTTAGGTGTTCTGGACGTGGTCCTTGGCGTCCGTGGCGCTGGCCTTGACGTCGGAGACGGCTGTCTGGCCTTCTCCCTTGACGTGCTGGGCGGCGTCGGTTGCGGTGGCTTTGACGTTTTCCATGGCTTCCTGGGCGGGTT
>NZ_JBDGML010000013.1:0-12814 GCF_057655195.1 Arthrobacter sp. Soil_N43 | reverse complement strand
AACACTCGCCCGAAGGCCGCCGCGGGTTCTTCACCAGCTTCGTGATGACCGGCTACGCCTCAGGCATGGTTCTGTCCACGGTGGTGTTCATCCCGCTGGCAGCCCTGCCCGAGGCGCAGCTGCTCAGCTGGGGCTGGCGTGTCCCGTTCTGGCTGTCAATCCTCGTCCTGGCCGTGGCGTACTGGATCCGCACCCGGCTGGAAGAACCGCCGGTCTTCGAGGAAATCGTGGAGCATGACAAACCCCGGTCCCTCCCCGCCGCGGCAGTCCTCAGGACGCAGTGGCGCGACGTCCTGCGCGTCGCCGTAGTGATGCTCTTCTCCGTCATGCAGACCACGTTCACCGTCTACGCACTGGCCTACGCCACTGGCCCCGCTGTGGGACTGGACCGGACCCTGATGCTCACCGTCAACGCCGTGACCATCGGCCTGTCCATGGTGACCATCCCGTTCGCCGGGATCATCTCCGACCGGATCGGCCGCAAAACGGTCCTCCTCGTGGGCGCCGCGGGCTGCGCCGTCACCTCCTTCGGGTATTTCTGGTCCATCAGCGAGCAGAATGTGGTGCTGATCTTCCTTTTCGGCTTCCTGAACATGTCCGTCTTCTACTCCTGCTGGAACGGTGTCTGGACCGTGTTCTTCCCGGAGATGTTCCCGGCTGAAGTCCGCTACTCCGGCATGGCCATCGGCAGCCAAGTAGGCCTGATCCTGGCCGGATTCACGCCCGCCATCGCCACCCTTCTCGCCCAGCCGGGTCCCGGCGGCTGGATTCCGGTAGCGGGCTTCACCGTCTTCTGCCTCCTGGCCTCGTCGATCGCCATCATGACCGCCCGCGAAACGTACAACGTCCCGCTGGAGGACCTTGGCCAGCCCCGCCGCTGAGCCAACGCTCTACCCAAGCGCCTGACCCATGCAAATCCCAGAAATCACGCACCACCGAAAGTTGGCCATCCCATGACCCCTTCAGCAGCCCCCCGCATCTTCCGCGTTGGAATCGCCGGTTGCGGCGCCATCTCCCGCAACCACCTGGAAGCGTTCAAGTCCCTGGACAACGTCCGGATCGTGGGCGTCTGCGACGTAGACGAGGGGCGGGCCCGCACGACTGCACGGACATGGGATATTCCGGCGGCGGTAACCACCGTCGACGAACTCCTGGACCTGGACCTGGACATCATCTCCGTGTGTACGCCTCACCCCACCCACGAAGCCGTGGTCCTGAAAGCGGCTGCAGCCGGCGTCCACGTCCTGTGCGAGAAGCCCATTGCCACCAGGTTGGAGGCTGCGGAGTGCATGGTGGCGGCGTGTGAGGAAGCCGGAGTCCGGTTCGGGGCGCTCTTCCAGCGCCGGTTCTGGCCGGCGGCGCAAAAGATCCGGACCGGGATCGACGACGGCACCCTCGGCCGGCCCATCATGGCCCAGTGCTCGGTGATGCTGCACCGGGCCCCGGACTATTACAACCGGGACGCCTGGCGCGGTACCTGGGAGAACGACGGCGGCGGGGTACTAATGTCCCAGGCGGTCCATCAGATCGACCTGCTGCAGTGGTACCTAGGCGACGTCGCCGAAGTCTTTGGACGCGTCAACACCTACCGGCACGGTGACTACATCGAGGTGGAGGACTCAGCCACCGCCGTTATCACTTTCACCTCAGGTGCCATGGCCACCGTTGAGGCGACAACCGCTCTCACCACCAACCTTGGCATCCAGTTGCGGATCACCGGGGAGAGCGGGGCCTCGGCCTCGCTGACCGAATTTCCGGAGGGCAGCGAAGGCCGTCTGGACCTGTGGGCTACGGACGGCAAGATCCAGGAGGAGCTCGTCCACCCCGAAGGCGTTGAAGCCAACGTCGATCTCTCCATGATCAACGGACAGCTGATCCCGTTCCACACCATCCAGGTCCGCGACTTCGTTGAAGCCCTGGAAAGCGGCCAGGAACCCGCGATCACCGGAAGGGACGCACTGAAATCACTGCGGATCCTGCTGGCAGTCTACGAATCTTCCAGGACCGGCCAGCCTGTCAGGTTCGCTCCGGTGGACGGGTTTGCCAAGTCCCGGGTTGGAATCCCCACGCTTGTCCCCGCCGGGGTACCGGCTGAGGCTGGGGTCTAGACCATGACAGCACAACGCCATGCAGCCCGCCCATTGATCCTCGGCCGCAACGGCCGCACTCCCAAGACCCTGCGGAACCGGCTCGCTTCAGCACCGATGGAGCGGAACTACGGCACCTCCGCCGGCTTCATCACCGAGCAGTACATCGACTACCTGGTAACCCGCGCCCGTGCAGGGCTTGGAATGGTCACCACCGAAGCAACATTCGTACGGGCCGACGGCAAGGGCCGGACCCACCAACTGGGCCTCCACACCGACGACATGATTCCAGGCCTGCGGACACTCACCGACGCTCTGCACGCCGAAGGCGCACTGGCCGCCGTTGAACTTAACCACGGAGGCCGCACAGCCCAGGCCGCAGTGTCCGGATTCAAGAACGTGGCACCCTCACCGGTCGGATGCGAAGTGGCGGGCGGGGAAATCCCGGACGAACTGACACGGGAAGGCTGCCTTGAGCTGGTCGAGGCCTACGCCCAAGCCGCCGGGCGGGCAGTTGCCGCCGGGTTCGACGTCATCAACATCCATGGCGCCCATGGCTACCTCATCCACCAGTTCATGTCACCCATCTCAAACCACCGAACCGACGAATTCGGCAATCCGGAATACTTCATGAACCTCGTCATCGACGCCGTCCGTCAAGCCGTACCGGACACCATCGTGGGCATGCGCGTCTCCGTGCTGGAAGGCCCGGCTGAAGGCATCACCGCGGCAGGCCAGCTGGACATCATCGGCAAGGCACACCTGGACAAACTCGATTTCCTGGACATCTCCGCCGGCAGCTACGAAGCCGGCGAATGGATCGTGCAGTCGGGGGAGTGGAAGCCCGGCGTACTGGCCCGGTACGCCAAGGAATACAAGCGCTTCGGTCTTCCGCTGGGGATGGCAGGGCGTCTCAACTCTCCGGCCATCATTGAGGAGGTCCTGGGCGAGGGCACCTGCGACTTCGTGAGCCTTGCCCGGGCAATCCACGCAGATCCGGCCTTCGTGGGCGGTGTCCTGCGGAATGAGCCCTACCGCCCCTGCATCGCCTGCAACGTCTGCATCGACAACCTTGGCCTGGGCCAGGTCACCTGCAGTGTCAACCCGGCCGTGGGACGTTCGCGCGTCCCGATGCCGACGCCCAAGGTGCGCGCGGGCTCCCGAGTCCTGGTGGTCGGAGCCGGTCCGGCGGGCCTTACGGCCGCCCGAGAACTCGCCCAAGCCGGCGCCCGCGTGTCAGTGCTCGACGCCGGCACCCGCCCCGGCGGCCAGTTTGCCGTTGCCGAACGGATGAGATCCACGCCCGACTTCCACCGCTTTACAGATTGGTCCGCGGGCGAAAATGCCCGGCTGGGCATTGAAATGCACCTCGGCGTCCGGGCTGACACATCCGACGTCGGCGCCCTGGCGCGCGAACACCACGCCGATGCGGTGGTCCTGGCCACGGGAGGGGACCGGTCCGGGGCATCATTCATCGGGACAGACTTGCCGCAGGTGATGGACATCCGCGATTGGCTGGATGCACACCCCGAAGCTTTGCAGGGAGGAGACGTTCCGGAGGCACTCACGATTTGGGGTGCAGATTCCGTAGCCATGTCCGTAGCCGACACTCTGGCCTCCCGCGGCACAGCAGTGCTGCTGGTAGGCCCTCAGGAGGCCATCGCGCCGGAATCCGGACGGAGGGCAAAGATTCTGGCGGTGCCCCGGCTGACCTCCAACCCGAATGTTCGCCTGGTCCTGGGCTGCAGCATCGAGGAATTCAACGGCCAGCAGGTGCGCATCCGAGCTGTCACGGCCCCTGACCAACGTTCATCCGCACTGGCCGAAGGCACGGTCGCCCCTTCGGCCATGCAGGAGGACCAATGGCTGGAATCCCCGGGCCCGCTGTTGATCTCCCGGTCTGTCCTGCCCCTGGCCGCACCGCCCACCCACGAGGAACGCGACGCCGCCCTGTCATCGTCGGCGGGCGTGCCTGTCACCCTCGCCGGCACCATGGTCGACCAGTCGCCAGCCATTGTTTCCAACGCCGTGAAGAGCGGGTACGACGCCGCACAACGGGTGGCCGCCGCGCTTGCCGTCACACTTCCTGCCGGCCCGCCCGCCCCCGCAGAGGCTGCCCGCTTTGCCCTGAACGGAGCCACCTCGTGACTACTACTGCAACGTCTTCGCAAACCCCGACGCGCCGCGTCGGCCTCGCCCAGCTTTCGCTGGTGGGCACCGCCCCGCCGCAACTCGTGAGCATTGCCGCCGAAGCGGGCTTCGACTTCATCGGCGCCCGCGTCCGTCCGGTCACGGCCACGGAGCGGCCCTACGACCTGCAGCCCGGCTCGCCCATGCTGAAGGAAACGATCGTGCGAATGCAAGACACGGGAGTGACCGTTGAGGATATAGAGTTCCTGCTCCTGGACGGAACCGACCAGCGGGCAGCCTGGCTGCAGATGCTGGAAGCCGGGCAGGCTCTGGGGGCCCGGACCATGACGGTAGCCTGTGCGGACCCCGACGCCTCCCGTTTCGCAGACACGCTGGCGCAGCTGAGCCAGGACGGCCGCGGCTTCGGAATACTGCCAACGTTGGAGCCGATTTCCTACCAGGTGGTCCGCTCAATCCCTGACGCTGCCGAGCGCGCTGGGCAGGCAGGAATCGGGATCGTGGTGGACTCGCTGCACTTCCACCGCTTCGGCGGCACGCTGGAGGAGTTGAAAGCGTGCACTTCGCTGGTGCCGCTGCTACAGCTGTGCGACGGTCCCGTTGCAAGCCCTGCCAGCCACGCGGGCTTGATCCTTGAATCGCGCTCGGAACGGCAGGTTCCCGGTGAAGGGGAGTTCGATCTTGCCTCCCTGGTGGCGGCGGCCTTTCCGGCAGATCTGCCCGTCAGCGTGGAGACGCCCTCAGAGCGCCGTGTCACAGAACTCGGTGAAGCGGGCTGGGCCCGAATGCTCAAGACCGGTGTCGACGGTGTCCTGGCGTCGGCGGCCGGACTGCAGAGGGCAGGAACCCGATGAGCAGCCTGCCCCAGAGAGCGACGGCGGAGATCGCCCCGGGCGTCCACGTTCCACTGATCGGGTTAGGCACCTGGCCAATGGTGGGGGAGGACGCCACCGATGCCGTGGCGCGTGCAATCGGCCATGGGTACCGGCACCTAGATACTGCCGAGAAGTACGGCAATGAAGACGCAGTCGGGGAAGGCCTGCGCCGCAGCGGTGCTGCCCGTGACGAGATCTTCCTGACCACCAAGTTCAATAAGGACTCACACAGCAGGAGCGGCGTCCGGGCAGCTTTCGGCGCGGCGGCAGGCCGGTTGGGCGTGGATTACCTCGACCTTTTCCTGGTGCATTGGCCAAACCCCGGGCAAGGCAGGTTCGTGGAGGCCTGCGAAGGCCTGCAGGAACTGGCCGAAGAAGGAAATATCCGTTCATGGGGCGTATCAAACTTCACCCCCGAACACCTGCGGCAGGTGGAGGCGGCCGGGCTCAGCCCTGCTCTCAACCAGATCCAGCTGGACCCGGAAACGGGCCAGCGGGAACAGCTTGCCTTCCACCGCCAGAATGGCATAGTCACCGCCGCCTATAGCCCGCTGGGCCGCAATGGCGGGTTCATGGACTCCCCGGCCATCACGGTCCCGGCGGCGGAGCTTCAAGTAACTCCTGGTCAGGTTGTGCTGCGGTGGCATCTCCAGCATGGCCGCGTTGCGATCCCTAAGTCTGCTGACGACAAACGCCAGCAGCAGAATCTCGATGTCTTCGGATTCTGTCTGACGGAGCCGCAGATGGCTGCCATTGACTCCCTCGACCTGAACCGCCCTCCGCGCCTCAACCCCGACGAATACGGCCACTGACATGACACGCATGGAGAACGACATGAACACCCCAGAAGGACCCGCATCCGCCCACAACCCGCTGGAAGCCAGCAGACGCGTTACCGACTGCGACGTGCTGGTGGTTGGCTCGGGTGCAGGCGGCCTGTCCGCCGCCGTAACAGCCGCCTACCACGGTCTTAAAGTCATCGTGGTGGAAAAGGCGGCCGTCTGCGGCGGGGCAACTTCCTGGTCCGGCGGCTGGGCATGGACTCCCGGCAGCCCCTTCGCCAAGGCAGCAGGAGTCAACGAAGATAGGGAGACTTTCCGTACCTACCTGCGCCACGTCCTCGGCACCGACTACCAGGCCGAAAAAGTTGACGCCTTCCTCGAGGCCGTCCCGCACATGGTGGCCTTCTTCCACAACAACACGTCGCTGCAGTTCGTGCCGGGGACCAGAATTAACGACATCTACGGCGACCAGCCCGGCGCCGGAACCGGCAATCGTTCCGTCGGCCCCAAGCCCTTCAATGCCCGGAACCTAACTCCCGAGCTCCGGGCCAAGTCCCGCCACCAGCTCTATGAAACATCGTTTCTGGGAATGGGAATAATGGCAGGACCTGACCTGGCCAAATTCCTCTCCGCCTCGCGCGGAAACCCCAAAGGCCTCCTCCACGCTGGATGGCGCTTCGGACTCCACCTTTTGGACCTCCTAACCCACAAGCGGAATATGCAGCTCGTCAACGGAACAGCTCTCACCGGCCGGCTGATGAAGTCGGCCGACGATCTAGGAGTTGAAATCCGAGTCTCCACCCCGGTCACCTCGCTACTGACCGACACCGGCGGAAGGGTGAATGGCGCCGTCGTAAGTTCACCGGAAGGTGAGTTCGCCATCCAAGCCGCCCGCGGCGTCGTGCTCGCCACCGGCGGCTTCCCCCATGACATCCGGCGGCGCCAGGAACTCTTTCCCAAAGCCCCCACCGGACGCGAACACTGGACTCTCGCACCCAAGGAAGCTTCCGGCGACGGAATCACCCTTGGACAGTCCGTGGGGGCCCGCTTCAAAACCGGTATCAAGTCTCCGGCTGCCTGGTGCCCTGTCTCCCTGGTTACCTACCGCAACGGCTGCACCGGGGTTTTTCCGCACATCATGGACCGCGCCAAACCCGGCAGCATCGGAGTCCGCAAGAACGGGAAACGGTTCGTCAACGAAGCCAACGGATACTACGACTACGTCGAAGGGCTCCTCGCTGCCACCCCGGAGGGCGAGACAGTCGAGTCGTGGCAAATCGCTGACAGCAGATTTGTCCGCAGATTTCCGCTCGGAATGGCAAAACCGCTGCCCGTTCCATTGTTCCCCTACCTCCGGTCCGGATACCTGAAGAAGGGCAACACGATCGAGGAACTCGCCCTCGCCTGCGGCATTGATCCCGCAGGCCTGCTAGAAACAGTGGCACGCTTCAACGACGACGCGCGACGTGGAGTTGACCCCGATTTCGGGAGGGGCGGAACCCCATTCAACCGCTACGGGGGCGATCCCGCCCAGAGACCTAATCCGTCTCTCGGCCCCCTCGAGAAGGGGCCCTTTTACGCGGTTCGGGTGGTGCCCGGCAGCTTCGGCACCTTCGCCGGTTTGGACGCCGACGTGCGCGGCAGGGTGCTGTCCGAAGCCGGAGTGCCCATTCCCGGGCTGTACGTCGCAGGGAACGATCACTCCAGCGTCATGGGCGGACATTACCCCGCTGGCGGCATCAACCTGGGCCCTGCCCTCACCTTTGGTTATATCGCCGGCCGTGATCTGGCCCGGGTAAGGGCGTATGAGGATGATGGGGCCTTCCCGGAATATTCAGATGCGGGAGCAAGCTGAGCACCCGCAGCGCAGCGGCGGGGGGTCAGGTCGGCGCGGCCCCCAATGCTCGCGATGCAAATGGCTGAGACTCGACGCTGCCCCTCATGACCGGGGGAGTAGACAGGGAAGGTCCCGGGATTCCGTGCGACCAACCTCCCCCTAAAAACTCCTGCACCGGGCCCCCGGCATGAGACGGGGCCCGCTCAGTCCGGATCGGATGCCCAGTCTGCGGTCCTGCTCGGTGGCAGCGCGCTGGTGGCTCCGACAATTCTGCTCAGGCACTTCGCTGCAGTTATCCCTTTTCCCGTCGCAGTCGGAGCTGTCTACTGGGTTTTGCGCTACCGCAAGCGAGGCGAGGGGACAAGTAGCTACGGTTTGGGGAAGGGCCGTATCAGCGTGAATCAACTTTTACTGGCACCCCTGCGTATCAAGCTGGAGCGTATTCTGATCTCCTTGGCTGATGAGCCTTTATCAAGGAAGTGGCACGACCGACGGCCGCAGTAGGGGGAAATGTGTGGGTTGACGACCAAGGCGTGTGTCACACCGTTGCGTTGCCGGAACCGACCGAACTGATGTCGGAAGTCTTCCTTCAGAGTCTCAATCAGTTGGTGTCCCGGGGTCAGGAAGATGTTGCTGAGGCCATGTTCAACGACCAGTTACGCTTCTATGAGGAACGGACAAAGTTGCTGGTGCCGGACTCCAATGAAGCTGAGTTCGTGGGTCTTTCGCCTCCCGTAGACCTTCTGGCTGCACCATTTGAAACACTCGCAGAACTGCGGCGGCTCCTGTATGAAATTGATGATCGATGGCGTCTGGATGCTTTAGCTGCCATCGAAGATTACCTGTCATAGGCGCCGGAGAACCAGACAATGTCAGGCCGCATCCAAGGCGCGATCAAGGCGGGTCGTTTCTTGCCACGCACGGATGGGGCGAGAGTTCTTAGTTTCCGAATGAAGCCGGACCCCACTGGGTCAAGACCGCCGGTCGACATATCTGGACCAGGGTTCCCCTGCAACATCTGCGTGGAGGAACGCGACCTGGTAGCTGTAGCCGAGTGCGTCCGCGACCAGTGGTGGCGGTGTGGCGGCCAGGTGTTCGTCCAGGGCGGTGTTTCGTGCGCCGAGCAGTTCAAGGCCGAGGCCTCGGAGTCTGTCCATGATGGTGTTTGGGTGGAGGTGTTGGCCGGCTCGGGTTCCGGGGAAGAGCCAGGGGCTTTCCGTGTCAGATGCTGTTCTGAGGTTGGGGCGGTTCTGAAGGTGCTGGCTGAGGAGTTCCGCGAAGGGCTCTGGTACCGGTACTGGATGCGTGCCGAAGGAGATCCTGATCGCGCCGGTGGCGTCGTCGATCCCGACTGCGTCGGTCCGGAGCCCTGCCACCCGGACAAGGGGTTGGGCATAGAGGAGGAGCAGTGTTCCGGCGACTCTGTAGGGCAGGGATTCGCTGGTGCCTGTGAGCAGTTCCCGTAGCCAGGCAAGGCGTTGTTCCTGCGGGATGGCGGGTCGGTCTTTAGCGGCATAGTGGCCGATTTCGACGCGCATGTTCGCTCCGGTCTTCTTAGCGAAGACGAAGAAGGTCCGGATGGCTTTCCTGGTGGTCGGCCCGGTCGTGAGCCAGGTGTCCACGTCCTGCTGGGTGCAGGTGGCGGCGGTGCGGTTGTGGGTTTGCCAGAGCCAGTTGAGGAACTTGATGGTCTCGGTGATCTCTTGCTTGGCGGAGTGCACTGGACGTTGGGCCGTTTTGTCTGGGGTTGCCATGGCGCGGATGCGGCGGAGGTGGTGCCATTTGGCGAAGTGCTCGACGGGTTTGGCCACTTCGGCGGGCAGGGGGCGGAGCTTGTCGTCGATCCAGGTTTCGAAGCGGGTCAGATAGGGGTCCTGATAGGGGAGGAGCCCGTGATGAACGAGTATTGCCCGGAGGTGGTCGGCCGCCCGTCCCGCCGTTTCCCGGTGACTGTCGAGGTCTTCGTGGGTCAGGGGAGTCTGCCCGCTCGCAACGGCCGTCAGGAGTGTCTGGACCTTGGCCGAGCGTTTCCACGTGATGATGCTTTCCGGCCGGTCAGCTTGGCAGAGGACATCGACAATGCGGTTTGCCGTTGTCGGATCGGCTAGATTCGTAAGCAGCAGGGCGGTGAGGTCGTCCCTGAGTGCGCAGCGGGCGCAGATGCCGCGGCGGTAGAACTCACCTTCGTGGCTGCAGCAGGCGCAGTGGAAGTCATGAAGGATGCCGGCGCATGGAGCGCAACGGGGTCCTCCCTCTTGCGTGGGCGGTCCGGGGAGCAGTCTGTGCTGCCTGCAGTCGGGGCAGGTGCCGTGGGTGCGGGTCGCCACGGTGAAGCAGGGACCGCAGATCTTGCCTTCCGGCCAGGTTGCCCTGGTCCTGCCGGCGTTGCGGCCGCACCGGGCGCAGTGGACGGAGCCGGTCGTGCGGGGCCGCCCGCGGACGGTGTTCCGCGGCGTGAGCCCTTCCGGGAGGTCAGTGGTCATCTTCGATGATGCGGGCGCGGCGCGGGCGGACGGTGCGGTTGAGGTCCACCACGTTGGGGGAATTGGCGGTTCCCGTCTTGCGCGCCCGGACATCGGCGGCGGTGACGGTGATGAGGTCTTCCGGGCCGCAGGAGAAGATGTCGCAGATCGCCGCGATGACCTGCAGTGCGACCCGTTCGGGTTTCTGGTTGACTATCCGGTAGACCTGTGGCCGGGACAGGATGATTCCGCGCTCGGCCAGCAGCGGGATGAGATCGGTCGTGTTGTGAAGCCCCCGGGCCGCCATCAGCTCGGAGAGCCGCCACGTGTATTCGACTTTGCGCTTCATCGCCGGCCTCCCGACTGTTTGCCCAGGGCCTGGTCCATCGTGCGGTCCAGGGACGCCCGCAGGGTGGCGTTGCGGAAGTCGTCGCTGACGAATTGGTAGATTCCGGTGGTTGACGCGTACTCGTGGCCCATTTGGTATTGCACGAATCTAGGATCCCATCCGGCTTCCAGTAGGTGTGTGGCGTAGGAGCGCCGCAGGGAGTGCAGGTCCAGCCCATCCGAAAGTATTCCCAGCTCATCGAGATAACGCCGGAGGCGCCGCAGGAGGGTGGATTCGACGATGAGTCCGCCGCGTTCGCTGGGAAAGAGGTCCAGGGTGTGAAGGGTTCCGCGGCCGTTGGCGAGCCAGTCCTCAAGGACGCCGGCGGTCCAGTCGAAGACCGTCAGGACGCTGCGGGGCTTGGGCGGTGATGCCCTGCGGGATTTGCCGAACCGGACCTTGCAGACACCGTATTTCCCGAACTTGCGCGCGTGCGGGTTGGTTGCGAAGTCGACGGTCTGCAGATGCCGCAGCTCGTTGAACCGCAGCCCGTAGGAATAGGCGACCTTGAGCATCACAGCGTCGCGGTAGGCTGCCTGCCAGCCCTTCTTGCCCGAGGCCTCGATGAGTTCGACCTCGTCGTCGGCGTGGTCGAAGATCCGCTGTAGCTCTTCCCGGGTGAAGGGACGTTTGGAGGGGCGGCCTTCGAATTCCTGCACGTGCGTGGAGGTGTTCCACTCGTAGAAGACCTGGGCCGGATGCGTGCCGAAGCGCTGCTCGCAGACCCGGTCCCAGCCGTAGTCGGGGTTGGCCACGTAGGAGGTGAAGTGGCGCAGCGCGGACTGGTGGGCGCGCAGCGTCGAGTGGCTCAAGTGCCGGATCGAGCGCAGGTCCCCGAAATACTCCTCGACATGGGCGGGCGTCCAATGCCACGGAAATTCATTCACATGGTCCACGAACCTGCGGACATACCTGATGCGCTGGTCAATCGTGTCGAACTTCAGGTTGCGCGATAACTGCTGGTTGCGCCAGCCATCGAGCATGTCGTCGAAGGTCTGCTGCTCGGGATGGAGCAGCTGGACCGAGCCCAGAAGCCGGACCCGGCCTGATCCATCGACTGTCATTTTGCCTCCCGAACCCGCTTCAAAATCTGAATCAATGATTCATTAGATGCATCATAACAACAAATCTGCAGGTCAGAGGGCCTCTTTTCTGTCGCCTGGCTCGTTGGCGCGGAGCGCCGCGCTATGGCTGCCGGCATCGATCGGCCTCGGCGAAAACCCTTGAATGCCGCGCCATAAGAGCCCATCAGACACGTGGTGCACAACTCCGCGGAAGAGGGCCTGAATGATTCATCTGATGAGATACGCAGAGTACTACTTTACATAATGTGCATTATCGGCGTTATGGCGGGTGTCCGGAGAGGGGCCGTGTGGCAACCTCAATCTGTCCCGAAATGCAGCAGCGATCAGCAGTCCAATCCATTGTCTTATCTGACCTTCTCGTTAAGAATGAAACCCATGACGGTCTACGTGCGAGCCCTCGAGACAGCTGTTCCGCCGACGAAGCTCATCCAGACTGAGGCGCGGGACGTGTTCGCGGCCCAGCCCGGGCTTACAAGGCTCGGATCCCGGCTCGTTGCCACTTGCTTCGACTCGGCCGCCATAGACACCCGCTACACGGCGGTCCAGGAACTGACGCTGGATTCACGCTCCGACGACCCAAAATTCTTCGATCCGGCCACAGGCCTGCTGCGGAGCCCCAGCACGAAGGAACGCAACGATCTGTTCGCCCGGGAAGCCACGAAGCTCTTCATTGACGCCGCCACCTCCGCCGTCGCCAACTGTGCGGGCATCGATCCACTTGACATAACTCATCTCATCACGGTCTCCTGCACCGGGTTTTTCAACCCGGGCCCTGACTACAAAATCGTCCGGGCGCTGGGGCTCAACCCGGCGGTACAGCGCTACCACCTGGGATTCATGGGATGCTACGCGGCGTTCCCCGCGCTCCGGGCAGCGAAGTCCTTCTGCGAGTCGGACCCCGACGCGGTGGTCCTCGTCGTGTGCGCGGAGCTCTGCTCGCTGCACGTCCGCACCTCCAACGATCCAGACACCATCATGGGCTCGGCCCTCTTCGCAGACGGCGCCGCCGCCGCCGTCGTGACCGCACGCGAAGCACCCGAATCAGAGACGCTCCTGCAGCTGGACCACTTCGAAACCGTCCTGACCCCGGTGGGCGAGGATTCCATGGCATGGAATATCGGCGACGAGGGGTTCGAAATGGTGCTGGGCA
>NZ_JBDGML010000012.1:0-8437 GCF_057655195.1 Arthrobacter sp. Soil_N43 | reverse complement strand
CCCGCGGAAACCACCCGTCCGGGCACTGCCGCGATCGTACCCACCGCAGTGGCAGCTTCAGGGATGGCGCCAGTGTCGGAGGCAGCGCCCCTGTCCTCGGGACGCGGTTCGGTGCCCCAGCCGGTGGTCCAGCCCGTGGCTTTGCTGGTGGGGCCGGCGGCCTTAATCGCCTCGGTGCGGGTGCGGTCCACGGCTGCAGCAGCGAGCAGCTGCAGGTACTCGCCCCGGCGGGACAGCTCCTCGGCCAGCTCGGCGAAGTCCGCGGCGTCCGGGAAGCCCGCTACGGCCAGCTCACCGGGTGCGGACTCGGCAGCGGCCTCCAGCAGCACCAGGCAGCGTTCGAGGCAGTCGCTCGCCCCGGCCGCGAAGGCTACCCCGCCCGCAGCACCAAAACCCGCGGCACCCACGCCCGCGGCACCAAAACCGGCGGGAGCCCCGCCGTCGGACGCAGAAGTGCCCGACACAGCGGGTGCGCCGGCCAGGGAAGCAGGGGTGAGAGCCCCTGAATCAGGGACGCTGCGCAGCGGCGAAGTACGGCGGCCCGGCGTTGCTGCCCGTGCCGCCGTACTGTTTTCGCCTTCCCCAATGGCTTCCATATGAACACTCTGCCGGAGGGGTGTGACAGTTTAAGCGCCCGCGGGCATGCCGGCCCAACACATCGCGCGTGGAAAATCGGCAGAAACGGGTCGCGGCGTTATGCCTCAAGCGGGGCCGGCCGCCGGCGGTAGAGCCAGATCAGGCCGAGCACTGGCAGGATGAGCGGGATGAAGGCGTAGCCGCGCCCGAACAAGGACCACACGGTTTCGTGCGGGAACTGGACGGCGTCGAAAATGCTCAGCGCACCCACGACCACCACTCCGACGAGTTCCACCAGCACGGCGACGAGCGACACCCGGAACCAGGTCCGTCCGGCTTTCGCCAGCGAAACAGTGGCCACGACGTACACGAGGGCGGCGAAAGCCGATAGCACGTAGGCCAGCGGAGCCTCGGAGAACTTGGTGAGAATCTGGTAGCCCGCACGGGCGGTGGCCGAAATGGCAAAGATGGCGTAGACGGCGATGAGGAGGCGGCCCGGTCCGGTGTTGCGGGTGTCAGCCGGCTGCTTGGCGGTGTGTTCGGAGGACGTAGCTGTCACGTTGCGTGCTTCTTCCACTTCAGTACCAGATCTGGTTCATTCGCGCGGCCATGACCAAGGCAGTCACTCCCACAGCGGCGAGGACAAAATTGCTCCAGCGGGTCCGCTCCAGGATGGACCAGTACACCGCGGCGACGGGCAGGAGCAGGGCAGTCAGCAGATAGCCCCAGAACTCCCAGGCCTCGCCGGCGATCGGCTCTCCGGCGACGACCCTGACGATCGAGCCCACGAGGTAGACAAGCAGGGCCAGCTCCACGGCGGCCACGGACAGGATGGTGACATCGTTGGGGGCCTTCTTCAGGATTCCCGCGACGGCACAGATGACGGTGGACAGGAGCCCGACGACAAGGATGATGTAGAAATAGGCGTCCACGATTAACCGGCCTGCTCGCTGCTGGCGGCGCCGCCGGTTCCGGGCGCGAAGACGAGGACCGGTTTGGCGAAGCTGCCGCTGTCCGCCAGCAGCGCCACGAGGGACCCGTCGGGAGCAAAGGCGGCGGCTGGGCGGTCAGCGGTGGCCGACTGCGCGGAGCCGGCCGGGGCACCGGCGGCGATGCGGCGGCCAAAGGATATCTCGGTGGTTTCCTCCGCGGTGAGTTCCCGGTTCGGCATGAGCGCACGGGCGGCCTGGGATATGTCGAGCACTTCGAGGTCGTCAGCAAGCTGTTCAAGGGTCCGGGCCTGGTCCAGGGAGTAGGGCCCGACGTGCGTCCGGCGCAGCGCCGTCAAGTGGCCACCGACGCCGAGCGAGCTGCCCAGGTCACGGGCCAGCGCGCGGATGTAGGTTCCCGACGAGCACTCCACTGTCACGTCAACGTCCACCACGGCGCCGTCCCGGTCAGGGCGGATGCCGTGTACCTCGAAGCGGTGGATGGTCACTGCCCTGGCCGCGAGCTTCACGTCTTCGCCGGACCGGACACGGGCGTAGGCGCGCTCTCCGTTGACCTTGATGGCGCTGACGCTGCTGGGAACCTGCTGGATCTCGCCCGTCAGGGATGCGATTCCGGCGCGGATGTCCGCCTCCGTGACAGCGGCCGCGCTGGCCGTGTCCACCACCTCGCCCTCGGCGTCATCGGTGACGGTGGATTCGCCGAGGCGGATGGTTGCCGTGTAGGTCTTCGATGTTCCCACGATGTAGGTGAGCAGTCTCGTGGCCTTGTTGATTCCCACCACCAGCACGCCGGTTGCCATGGGATCCAATGTTCCTGCATGCCCCACTTTCCGGGTACCGGCGATCCGCCGCATACGCCCAACCACGTCGTGGCTGGTCCATCCCTGCGGCTTGTCCACTATTACCAGTCCAGAAAGCACGCCTCCCATTGTATCGGGGCCAACAGGCGGCCGGTTCCGCGGCCTCCGGGCACCTCCCCGGCGAAGCAGTGTGAACACCCTCGGCTGAAAAGCACGACGGGACTAGGATGGCACTCATGCCCGACCTTGCAGCGCACGTCCGCGAAGTCCCCGTCAACCAGATCCGCGAGATCACCGAGGCCGCGTGGCGCACGCCGGGCGCTGTGGTCCTGAGCATTGGGGAACCGGGCTTTTCCCTCCCCCGGCACGTGCTGGACGCGGGCATGGCATGCCTCGACCGCGACGAGACGAACTACACACCGAACGCCGGGATCCCCGCACTGCGGGAAGCCTTCGCGGCAAGGTTCCGCCAGCAGTCCGGTGCCGACATCGGTGCCGAGCGCGTCTACGTGGTTGAAGGGGCCCAGCAGGGCCTGCACTTCGCCATGAGCCTTTTGCTCGCTCCGGGGAATGAGATCCTGATCCCCAATCCCGGCTATCCCACGTTCGCTATGACGAGCAGGCTGCTTCACGCCGTGCCGGTGGGGTATCCGCTGTATCCCGCACACGACTTCCAGCCGCGTCTCGAGGACATCGAAGCACTCATCACGGAGCGGACCCGGGTCCTCATGCTGAATTCGCCGTCGAACCCGCTCGGGGCCGTGCTGGCCGAGGACCTGACCCGCCAGCTCGTGGAACTGGCCCGGCGGCACGATCTGTGGATCATCTCGGACGAATGCTATGAAGCCTTCACGTACGACGTCCCGCACGTGAGTCCGGCCCGCTTCGACAGTGCCGTGCCAGGTGAAGCGCGGGTGTTCACGTCGCTGACGCTGTCCAAGACCTACGGCCTGACCGGGCTGCGGATCGGTGCCCTCGTCTGCCCGCCCGGACTCGAGCAGCAGATGAACAACGTGATGGAGGCGATCGTCTCCTGCGTGGCGTCGCCGTCGCAGTATTCAGCGCTCGCCGCCCTGACAGGGCCGCAGGACTACGTGGTGCAGGCGCGGGATCATTACCGGAGCAACCGTGATGCCGCGTCCGCCCTCCTGCGCTCCAAGGGCATCCCGTTCCTCACGGCGCAGGGGGCGTTCTACCTGTGGGCCGACGTGTCGCACGTGAGCGGCGGCGATGTCCGGTCCTGGGTGCGGCGATTCCTGGCTGAGTCCGGCGTCTCGTTTGCCCCGGGAACGGCGTTCGGATCCATTGGCGAGGGCTGGATCCGGATAGCGCTGTGCGCCACTCAGGCCGACCTCGTGGAGGGCGTGAGCCGGCTCCCCGCACGGGAGCCGGCGACGGCCGGCGCAGTACCGGTCACCGGGACGGGCAGCCAGCCGGGTCAGTAATCGGTGCGTTCGGCGTTGGTAAGCCATGCGTCAAAGGGAGCGCCCGACGTCGGCACGGGGGTGTGCCTGACCGGCAGCAGCTCCGGCCGGGTACCGGCGAAATATTCGTAGAACAGCGCATCGTCGAACCCGGCGGCCGCGGCTCCGTGACGGTCGGCAGCGAAGTAAACACGGTCGATGCGCGCCCAGAGCGCCGCCGCCAGGCACAGCGGGCACGGCTCGCAGCTGGTGTACAGGACTGCACCGCTGAGATCGAAATTCGCGGTTTCCGCAGCCGCGGCGCGAATGGCCACCACTTCCGCGTGCGCCGTGGGGTCGTTGTCCCGGGTGACGCGGTTGACGCCTTCGTGCGCCGTTCCGTCGGCCGTGACCACGAGTGCACCGAAAGGTCCTCCCCCGGCCGCCACGTTCCTCTCGGCCAGGGCGACTGCCTCAGTCAGGTATTCGAGGACATCTGCTTCGGTCGGTTGTGCAGGCATGATCTGATCATAGCCAGACGGGTGGTCATGCCGGGCCCACGGTGGGCGACTTGTTTTCCGCCATCGACAGTGGTCAATTCCCGGGCTTAGAATGCGCGCGTCGGGGGAACCCACAACGGGCCAAATATCAGGTCTCAATGCTCTGGATAAACACCATTGACATTGGAGACAGCAGCATGAAAAAGAAACTATCTATCCTGGCCGTCCTCGCCGCCACCGCCACCATTCTCTCCTCCGCCCCGGCTGTCGGGGCCGCCCCTGCAGCCCCGAAGGTCCTCGCGAAGGGCTTGCTGACTCCCCTGCACGTCAGCGCCGGGTACGACGGCTCGGTTCTCGTCAGCGAAGAGTTCGCCGGCCGTCTGGTGCGGATCGCCCGTAACGGAGCCCGGTCCGTGGTCTACAACAACCCTGCCTGGGACGTGGCGGGCGCCGACCGGCAGCGCGGAACGATCTACTTCGCCGAGAGCCAGGGGGCCGGGCCCATGGATCCCCGCCCGCTGGCCGGGCACATCCGGAGCATCGGCACCGACGGCAAGCACCGCACTTTTGGCGATCTCGCTGCCTTGGAGAATAAGCACAATGCCGACGGCGCCACCCAGTACGGCTTCCGGAACCTGCCGTCCACCTGCGCGGCCAAGCTGCCAAAGGACGTACCGATCTCCTACAAGGGCGACGTCGATTCCCATCCCTACGGCATCGAAATTTCCGGTAATACCGTCTACGTGGCCGATGCGGGAGCCAACAGCATCGTTTCCGTCGATGTGAAGTCCGGCAAGGCCAAAACCGTCGCCGTGCTGCCGCCGCGCCCCCACCGTTTCACTGCGGCGGAGGCGGCGGCACTGAAGATGCCGGCCTGCATCGTGGGGCACACGTACAGGTTCGAGCCGGTTCCCACTGACGTCACCCGCGGTCCGGACGGCTGGCTGTATGTGTCGCTGCTCCCCGGCGGGCCTGAAGATCCGGCCCTCGGCGCCCGCGGCGCCGTTTACAAGGTCCACCCGCACAACGGGACGGTCAGGCTGTTTGCCGACCACGTGATGTCGCCGACCGGCATCGAGGCGGACCACGACGGCAACATCTACGTGGCATCTTTGTTCGGGAAGGGCGTGCTCAGGATCTCCGACGATGACCGGAAACAGCGCGTGCTGCTCTCGGCAACGCTCACCGCTGACGTGGATCTCAGGGGCGACACCCTGTACGCCACGGTGAATGCGCTGCCTGAACCGATGAAGGCTCCGGACGGCCGCGTGGTGTCCCAGCCCCTGACAGGGCACAAGGACGACTGACGAAGAAAGGTGCGGCCGGATCCCGGGGATCCAGCCGCACCTTTTCTGTACTGCCTGCTATCTGTGACCCTACTTGCTCTGGTCCTCATCGATGTCGTCGTTGCCGCTAAGGTCCGTGTCCTCTTCGTCGAAGTCGTCTTCATCGATCTCAACGTCTGCCGGAATGTCACTCTTGTACGGGTCGGCGTCGCCGGCGTGCTTGGCGTTCTCCGCCAGGGCCGCAACCTCCGCGTCGCGCTTCTTCGCGGCGCGGAGCAGCTCCTCCAGGTTGGAGGCATTCACGGGAATCTGGTCCGCAACGAACTCCAGCGTGGGGGTCAGGCGGACGGTGATGTTGCGGCCCACTTCCTGGCGCAGCACACCCCGGGCCTTCTCCAGGCCCTTCGCCGCATCAGCCTGCACGGCCTGGTCACCGAACACGGTGTAGTAGATGGTGGCATGCTGCAGGTCATTGGTCACCCGGGCATCAGTGACAGTAATACCCTCAAGCCGCGGATCCTTGACCTTCCGGCCCAGGGCCTCTGCAACAACAACCTTAATCCGCTGCGCCAACTTGGCAGCGCGTGCCGGATCAGCCATTTCCACTCCTAAATATTTGGATGTACGACTGCGCCGAAACGGTAGCCGTACAAATGTTGGGTTTTGATGCCACGCACCTAAGGCGAGTCTACGACGGACCCCCGTTGGGTTTTTTCCGGCGGCCAGGGAGTGGCATCGGGCCTGCCGAAGCTGGGTGGCCGACGTCGTAAGACGTTGGCCACCCAGCGAAGGGGCGGGGCCGCCGGAAAAAATCCAACGGCCCCCACCCGGCACTGCTCTGATTCGTTAGACGAATACTAGACGCGCGGCTTCTCGCGCATCTCGAAGGTCTCGATGATGTCGCCTTCGTTGATGTCGTTGTACGAACCAAGACCGATACCACACTCGAAGTCCGTGCGGACCTCGGTGGCGTCGTCTTTGAAGCGCTTGAGCGTCTCAACGGTGAGGTTGTCACCGATGATCTTGCCGTCGCGGCTGATGCGTGCCTTCGTATTGCGTCGGATAATGCCCGAGCGAACGATGGAGCCTGCGATGTTGCCGAACTTGGAGGAACGGAACACCTCGCGGACCTCGGCGGTACCAAGCTGGACTTCTTCGTACTCCGGCTTGAGCATGCCCTTGAGGGCCATCTCAATGTCATCAATTGCTGCGTAGATGACGGAGTAGAAGCGCATGTCCACGCCTTCGCGGTCTGCCAGTTCGGCAACACGCTCGGCGGGCTTGACGTTGAAGCCGATGATGACGGCGCTGTCGACCGTTGCCAGGTTGACGTCGTTCTGCGTGATGGCACCGACACCGCGGTGGATAACGCGGAGCTGGACGCCCTCGCCGACATCGATCTTGAGCAGCGCGTCCTCGAGGGCTTCCACGGCACCGGACACGTCACCCTTGAGGATGAGGTTGAGGGTGTCGATCTTGCCTTCGGCGACGGCCTGGTCGAAGTCTTCCAGGCTGATGCGCTTGCGGCGCTTGGCCAGGGCGGCGTTGCGGTCGGCTGCTTCACGCTTCTCGGCGATCTGGCGGGCGGTGCGCTCGTCAGCGGTCACGAAGAAGGTGTCACCGGCGCGCGGCACGTTGGACAGACCCAGCACCTGGACGGGGCGGGACGGGCCGGCCTCGGTCAGGGCGCTGCCGTCGTCGTCGAACATCGCACGGACACGGCCGTGGGCCGTACCGGCAACGATCGTGTCACCGACGCGCAGGCTGCCGGACTGGACCAAGACGGTGGCCACGGAACCGCGGCCCTTGTCGAGGTTGGCTTCGATCGCGATACCGCGGGCGTCCTTGTTCGGGTTGGCGCGCATGTCCAGGGCAGCGTCTGCGGTCAGCAGGACAGCCTCGAGCAGCTCGTCGATGTTGAGGTTCTGGCGGGCAGAGACCTCCACGAACATGGTGTCGCCACCGTATTCCTCGGGAACCAGTCCGTACTCGGTCAGCTGGCCGCGGACCTTGTCCGGGTTGGCGCCTTCCTTGTCGATCTTGTTCACAGCCACGACGATCGGCACGTTGGCCGCCTGGGCGTGGTTGAGGGCCTCAACGGTCTGCGGCATCACGCCGTCGTCCGCTGCGACCACCAGGATGGCGATGTCGGTGACCTTCGCACCACGGGCACGCATGGCGGTGAACGCCTCGTGGCCCGGAGTATCGATGAAGGTGATCTTGCGGTCTTCGCCTTCGTGGTTGTGCGTGACCTGGTAGGCACCGATGTGCTGCGTGATGCCGCCGTGCTCGCCCGCCATGACGTCGGACTTGCGGATGGCATCGAGCAGGCGGGTTTTACCGTGGTCGACGTGGCCCATGACGGTGACTACTGGAGGACGTGCCTCAAGGTCTTCGTCGCCTTCTGCTTCCAGCTCAGCGTCGAAGTCGATGTCGAAGGTGCTGAGCAGCTCGCGCTCCTCGTCCTCCGGCGAGACGACCTGAAGCTTGTAGCCAAGCTCCTCGCCCAGCAGCGCGAAGGTTTCCTCATCCAGCGACTGCGTGGCCGTTGCCATCTCACCGAGGTGGAAGAGCACGGTCACCAGCGCGGCGGGGTTCGCCTCGATCTTGTCGGCGAAGTCCGTGATGGACGAGCCACGGCGAAGCCGGACTACGGTGTTGCCGTCGCCGCGGGGTACGCTCACGCCACCCAGCGACGGGGCGCTCATCTGCTCAAGTTCCTGACGCTTTGCACGCTTCGACTTGCGCTGCTTGCCACGGCCTGCGCCGCCCTTACCGAAGGCACCCTGGGTTCCGCCGCGACCGCGACCACCCTTGCCGAAGCCGCCGCCGGCCGGAGCGCCGCCGCCTGCACCGGGACCGCCGGTTCCGGGAGCGCCGCCTGGACGGCCCGGACCGCGGCCACCGCCGCCGGGACGTCCT
>NZ_JBDGML010000011.1:0-8842 GCF_057655195.1 Arthrobacter sp. Soil_N43 | reverse complement strand
GCGCCGATCCCTCCAATATCCGCCTTGGCTATACCGGCGCCGACGGCCTGTCCGTGAGCCGGGACGGGGCGCTGCTCATCGACACGCCGCTGGGCGCCCTGACGGACTCCTCCCCCACCAGCTACCAGACCATCGACGGCAACCAAGCCGCGGTCGAGAACCGCTACGCACTCGAAGCCAACTCCTACGGCTTCGCGCTCGGCCACTACGACAGAAGCCAGCCGCTCGTGATCGACCCCGCCCTCGACTACGCGACCTTCCTAGGGGGGAGCGGCACGGACGAAGGCCACGAGGTCGCTGTCGACGCCTCGGGCAGCGCCTACGTGATGGGCAACACGGCCTCGGCCGACTTCCCGACCACGGCCGGTGCCTTCGACACCACGCTCGGTGGCGCCCGCGACGCCTTCGTCACCAAGCTGAACCCGGCCGGCACCGGCCTCGTCTACTCCACCTATCTCGGCGGATCCGGCGACGAATTCGGCCTCAGCGTCGCCCTCGACGCCTCCGGCAGCGCCTACGTGACGGGCGATACGACGTCGGCCGACTTCCCGACGACGGCCGGCGCCTTCGACACCGCCCTCACTGGTTTCGGAGACGCCTTCGTCACCAAGCTCTCGCCCACCGGGTCGAGCCTCGTCTACTCCACCTACCTCGGAGGGAACGGCCAGGACGCCGGCTTCGGTGTCGCCGTCGACGCCTCTGGCAGCGCTTACGTGACGGGCTCCACGAACTCGACCAACTTCCCGACCACGGCCGGCGCCTTCGACACCACGCTCGGCGGCGCCGACGCCTTCGTCACAAAGCTGGACCCCACGGGCTCGAGCCTCCTTTACTCGACCTACCTTGGGGGGAGCGGCCAGGACAGCGGCTCCGGTGTCGCCGTCGACGCCTCGGGCAGCGCCTACGTGACGGGCGCCACGACCGCCGCCGACTTCCCGACCACGAGCGGCGCCTTCGCCACCACCTTCAACGGCGGCTTTTTTGATGCCTTCGTCACCAAGCTCTCGCCGACCGGGACGAGCCTCGACTACTCGACCTATCTCGGAGGGAGCGCCGGCGACGAAGGCTACGGCGTCGCCGTCGACGCCGCGGGCAGCGCCTACGTGGCGGGCCTGACGGATTCGACCAACTTCCCGACCACGGCCGGCGCCTTCGACACCACCCTCAACGGTGGCATCGACGTCTTCGTCACCAAGCTCAACGTCGCCGGCTCGGCCCTCATCTACTCGACCTACCTCGGGGGAAACCAGTCGGACTTCGGCCTCGGCGTCGCCGTCGACACTGCGGGGAACGCCTACGTGACCGGCGAGACGGGCTCGGCCGATTTCCCGACCACGGCCGGCGCCTTCGACCCCGCTATCAACGGCAATATCGACGCCTTCGTCACCAAGCTCTCGCCCACCGGATCGAGCCTCGTCGACTCGACCTACCTCGGGGGGAGCGGCCCCGACTCCGGCCGCGGCGTCGCCGTCGACGCCGCGGGGAACGCCTACGTGACCGGCATCACGGACTCGACCAATTTCCCGACCACGGCCGGCGCCTTTGACACAAGCATCAACGGCGGTACCGACGCCTTCATCGCCAAGATCTCGTCAGGCCCCGGTGCGCCGGCCACGCTCACGCTCGCTCCCGCGGCCGCCACCAACGACGTCGGCACGCAGCACTGCGTGACGGCGACGGTCGAGGATGCGTCGGGCACTCCAACGCCGGGCATCACCGTGCGCTTTCAGGTCACCGGGGCGGTAACCACCAGCGGCTCGGGCACCACCGACGCGAACGGCGAAGCGACCTTCTGCTACCAGGGCCCCGAGCTCCCCGGCGCGGACGCCATCACCGCGTTCGCCGACACCGACAACGACACCACGCAGGGTCCGGGTGAGCCCTCTGACACGGCCACCAAGGTCTGGACGCTGCCGACCACAACCCCGCTCTGCCAGGTCAAGGCCGAGACCGGTGGCACGATCACCGCCACCAACGGCGATAGGGCGTCCTTCGGCGGCAACGCCCAGTCAAACGCCGCAGGCAACGTCAAGGGCCAGCAGCAGTACCAGGACCACGGGCCCGCCCAGCCACAGAAGGTGAAGTCAATCAAGATCCTGGCGTTGACCTGCAACCCGCAGCGCACCCAGGCCACGATCTTCGGCCGCGCCACCATCAACGGCCAGGGCTCGCACCTGTTCCGGATCGACGTCCAAGACCTCGGCGAACCCGGCCGCGGCAAGGACACCTACCGGATCCTGCTTGACACCGGCTACGACTCGGGCACACACACCCTCAAGGGCGGCAACATCCAGATCCGTTAGCCCGGACCGTTCGCGAAGCAGCCGCGCCCCGACGCTCGAGGGCGCGGCTGCCTTCAATTCTCCCGAAGTCACAGGCACACCCACGGGAAAAGTAGAATTGAAACGTCATGCAATGTTCCTACTTTGATGCCGCCCGTTGCCTTTCCTGCACACACATGGGCCAGCCATACGCCGAACAATTAGCAGCCAAAGAGCTGCACTGCCGAACCCTCCTCGCCGCGCACAGTTCACTGCAGTGGCTTCCGCCGGTGGGAAGCCGCGAGGCCGGTTTCCGCAACAAGGCCAAGATGGTCGTGGGAGGTTCGGTGCGGAATCCTACCCTCGGGATTCTCGACACCGAGGGGCGGGGAGTGGACCTGCGCGAATGCGGTGTGTGCTCGCCAGGACTGCAGGCCTGTCTCCCGGTCTTCGCTGCGTTCATCAGCCAGGCCCGGCTCACGCCATATGACGTGCCGCGGCGCAGCGGAGAACTCAAGCACCTGATCGTCACGGAATCCCCCGACGGCGAACTGATGCTGCGGCTCGTCCTGCGGTCGGAAAACCTGATCGGCCGTATCCGCCGTCATCTGCCCTCCTTGCTGGATGCATTGCCGCAGCTCAAGGTGGTCTCTGTCAACCTGCACCCAGAGCACAAGGCTGTGCTGGAAGGGGATCGGGAGGTGGTGCTCACCGAGCAGTCAACCTTGCGGATGCGCGTCAACGACCTCGACCTCCACCTGAGGCCGCAGAGCTTCTTCCAGACCAATACCGAGATGGCGGCCGCCCTCTACCGCCAGGGAAGCGAATGGGTCAGCGAAGTCGCGCCGGCTTCCGTTTGGGACCTGTACTGCGGCGTTGGCGGCTTTGCCCTGCACTGCGCCGACCCGTCCCGGGACGTCGTCGGCGTCGAAACCAGCCGGGAAGCCATCGCGAGCGCAGAACTGAGCAGTGGGGACGCGGGCCTGCAGAGGGTACGTTTCCAGTCCGGCGACGCCACAGCCTTCGCCGTTTCCACCCGGCCGGAGCCTGAGCTCGTAATCGTCAATCCTCCGAGGCGCGGCATCGGCAACGAACTGTGCGGCTGGCTGGAATCCTCAGCGGTGCAGCACGTCGTCTACTCGAGCTGCAACGCCAAAACGCTGGCCCGCGATCTCGCGGCCATGCCGTCTTTCACGGCGCGGCGCGTGCGGCTGCTGGATATGTTTCCCCAAACCTCCCACTACGAAGCCATGGTGCTGCTCCAGAGGTCCTAGGCGGAGGGGCGGCGGGCCCCCTTCACCCGCCAGCACGGCGCCTCAGACGTACTTTTTGAACCACGCCAGAGTGTCGTTCCACGCGGCGGTCGCCTGTGCCTCGTTGTAACGCTCTCCGGTGTCGTTGTGGAACGCGTGGTCGACGCCGGGATAGACCTTGATCTCGTGGCGCACCTCGGTCGCGTCCAGGGCGTCCCGGAACGCCGGCATAGCGCCGGTGATCCGGTCGTCGAGTTCCGCGTAGACGCCCAAGACGGCCGGCTTGATGGTCGGAACCTTCTCCAGATCCGGCGCGGGTCCGTAAAACGCCGAGGTTGCCTTGAGGCCGGTCAGCTCCGTCGCCGCCTGCCACGTGATGCCGCCGCCGAAGCAGTAGCCGGTCATGGCGATGCGGCCTGCGTCCACGTAGTCCTGAGAGTTCAGGTAGTCGAATCCGGCCTTGAAGTCGGAGACGTGGCGTTGGGCTCCGGCCTTGGTCAGTGCTCCGGGTACGGCGTCCCGGTCGAGGCTGGCGGTGCCGCCCTCTCTGCTCAGCAAGTCCAACGCGAGCGCCGCGTACCCTTCCTTGGCGAAGCGGCGTGCCACGTCCTGGATATGCGGAGTCAGCCCGCGGTTCTCGTGGCAGACGAGCACGGCAGGTCCCGGCCCAGCACCCTCTGGCCGGGCAAGGTAACCGCTGATGTTGGTTCCGCCTGCAGGTAGCTGCACGGTCGCCGTCACCATGCCGGGCGCACCTTCAGGAACGGACAGCGGGCTCTTGGCTCCGGGCACTGCGCCTGCGGAAGCGGTTCCCGTACCCGGGGATGATGTGGTCGGGTCGGGGGTGGGCATGGGGTCGGTGCTGCGCGGAACTTCACTTGGTGTGCAACCCACCAGCAGCATCGCGGCCGCAGCTGCGCCCATGCTTCCGGTAATGAAGGCCACGCGACGCGTGAAGGTACGTCGGCTCATGGCGCCCGCGCGGTAATCATCGAAAAATTCCTCGATCAGGTACTTCTCAAATTTACCCAGCTGGGTCATGAGGGCCTCCTTCAGTGTGAGGGTATCCTCCTCCGAACTCATTCACGCGGCAAGGGGGCGAAGTGCGGCCCCGAAGACGCCGCGTGGTGGAGAATGTCAGGCATGAGCAACAACCCGTGGGAGTGCGAGGAGCTTTCCAAAGCGCCGGCGGGATGGATCCCCGCCACGGAGAACGGCTGGGGCGCACTAGTCGTCTGGGCCGCAGGACCAGGAAATTTCGTCCGCGTGCCCGCCTCGCCCAGGGACCGGCACACTGTCGTAGTCACTCATTACCCCGATGGCAGCGAACACCGTGAGCCGTCAATGCTCACAGACGCCGAGCTGGAGTCAATTGACGACGACATCGATGCCTATCTGGACGATGCCGGACTTCCGCCCAGGCCCCGCGGCTACGACTGGTTCATCCGCCGTCCCCCGAATACCGGCCCCGGAGACGACGCGTTTTGGGCTGCCGTCTGGTCCGCTACGGCGGCGTCCGTGCCGCACGATGCCATGGACCCGGCGAAACTGAAATCACCGGCAAAGGATGCGCTGGCGCAGATGTACCAAGGCCGAAGGGACTGATCGACGTGAGTCCGGCCAGGCATCGGGGCGCCGTGGGCGACTGTACGTGTCCGTACAGCGGAGCTCCGACGCCCGATGAACCCGGCCGGATGCGGGATCGATTCAGCAGAATCGCTTCACTAGAAGTGAGATTATTTCGTCGAGCTCTCCGGGTGCTTAGAACTGCCCGGTGGGGCCCGTGTCCTTGACTTCTCCACGCCAGGCGCCGGTTTCGGTACCGCGCGATTCGATGAAGTCCTTGAATTTACGCATGTCTGCTTTGACCTGCATCTCGTCAATCTTCAGGGCTGCACCTGCTTTCTCGGTGAAGGTTTCCGGTGCCCATTCGAAGTGGACCTTAACCTTGGTGTGGTTAGCATCCAGCGGCGTGAACCGGATGATGCCGGCATGGGACTTGCCGTCGGTGCTGCGCCAAGCAATCCTATCGTCGGGCTCCTGGTCGACTATTTCCGTATCGAATTCCCCCTGCACGCCAGCTACTTTGGTCACCCAGTGGTTCGTGGTGTCGGTCAGCTGGGTTACAGATTCGACGCCGGACATGAACTGCGGAAAAGACTCGAACTGAGTCCACTGGTTATAGGCCGTATGAACCGGAACTGCGACGTCAACGGTCTCTTCAACGGTTTGCATCTTCTTCCTCCTGTTAGTGAGGGACGGCCCGCGAACATGGGCCGGTAGCGGGCGCCGTTCTGCCCGAACAGGCAACCCCCCACTCCTGAAAGGTAAATCCGCTCGCCACCCGTGTCCAGACCCTCCAGGTCCACGAACAGGCCGCGAAACTTCGCCCCCAATCGCAGGTCAGAGGCGCCACCCGGCTGCTTGGGCGCGTCATTTCGGCGCGCCCAGTCCTCAGCTGACGGCCTGCTTCACGAGCGCGCTGATCTTGGCCTCATCGGCGTCGGTGAGCGTCGTCAGGGCGAAGGCGGTGGGCCACATCGTGCCGTCGTCGAGGTTGGCCGAGTCGTTGAAACCGAGCGTTGAGTACCGTGTCTTGAACTTGTGTGAGCTTTGGAAGAAGCAGACGACCTTGCCGTCCTTGGCGTAGGCGGGCATCCCGTACCAGGTTTTCGGCGAGAGTTCCGGAGCACTGGCCTTGATGATGGCGTGGATCCGCTCGGCGATGGCGCGATCCGGTTCCGGCATCTCCGCGATCTTCTCGAGCACGTCGCTTTCCCCGTCTGCCTTGGCGCCGCGCGATCCGCGGCGCGTGGCCGCCTTGAGTTCCTGCCCGCGCTCCTTCATCGCGGCCCGTTCCTCATCCGTGAATCCCTCATAGGTCCTGGCGCTCTCCGCGGAGTGTTCCGTGTCCTTCATTGCAGGTTCCTTTTCTGTATGCACGGTTGAAGTTCAGGCCTGGTTGAAGCGGATCATGTTGCCGGAGGGGTCACGGAAGGCGCAGTCGCGCGGGCCCCAGGGCTGCACGATGGGTTCCTGGAGGACCTCCGCTCCGGAGGCCCGGACGGCCTCGAACGTGGCGTCGAGGTCGTCTGTGCGGAACACGATGTTGTGCAGGACGCCCTTGGTGAGCAGCTGCTGGAGCACGTCGCCGTCGTCCTGGGAACGGCCCGCGTGCGGTAGCGACAGCACGAGCTCCAGATCGGGCTGGGCCGCGCTGCCGAGCGTGACCCAACGATGACCGTCCGAGCCGACGTCGTTGCGCACATCAAGGCCGAGTACGTCCCGGTAGAACGCGAGCGACTCGTCGAGGTCGTTGACAGTGATATGTGAGTACTGAAGTGAAATGTTCATGCCCCACACGCTATTGCAGCGGCTGCGGGGGCGCTTCTTCAATCCTGCTCGGCTTGCGCGCGGGCCGCGTGTGCTGCCGGGCAATGCACGAGGGCATGGCCTTCACCGCATGGTGCTCCCGGGCCCGGTACGCGCTGGGCGGCATCCCGACGATCTCCGTGAACCTGGAACTGAACGAGCCCAGAGACGTACAGCCGACCTCCATGCAGGCATCCGTCACGCTGACACCGGCCCGCAGCAGAGCCATGGCGCGTTCGACCCGCCGCGTCATGAGGTAGTTGTAGGGAGTCTCGCCGTAGGCCGCCTTGAACTGGCGGGAGAAGTGCGCCGGGGACATCAGGGCACCGGCGGCCATGGTGGGTACATCGAGTGGCCGGGCGTATTCGCGGTCGATCAGGTCGCGGGCCCGGCGAAGGTGGGCAAGGTTGGCCAACTCCTGCGGTGTCATGCCGCCATTGTAGTTATAGATGCACATGAGGACTTCCTTAACGCTTGTCGTTATGCTGACGGCGGCCCTGACACTGAGCGCTGTCACTATCGCACTTGTCGGAACGGCCACCCAGCTGTTTCAACGGCCGAGCACGGATCTGGCCCGTTCGGAGCTGCTCCGCGACAGCGGCCTCTACGCCGGGCGGATCATCGCAAACGCCCTTTGACTGGTCACCCCTATTCGTCGGCTTGGCCATCGGCGTCCTCGTTATCGTCTTCAAGGCAGGCGAGAGGTTCCAAGACGAAGCTGAATAGTCCACAAGTGAAAATAACCGCAGATCCTCACGCGCTAGGCTGCGCAGCGCGAGGAAGGCCGGCCGGACTGACAACGCTTCTACGCCTGGCGCCCGACTATTTCGAGGACGTGTGCATAGTTTTGTGCGAGTGTGGGGTCCGCGACTGCGAGGCGCCTTATGGCGACCCGAACGACGTCGACCGCAACGGTCCTGGTGACACGAACCAGAGGGTATCCCTCCTGGACGACCTCCCAGTGGGCTCCGGGAATCGTGTGCGTGAGGCACGTCTCCGTAGAACACCCGGTCGTCCTCTGCTTTAGGCGTTCCGCCTGAACCACCTGGCCGATCCCGGGGCGTAGCCGTCGGAGCGGCGTACTCTGGGGGCATGGCCACGGCGGCAGCCGAGGGCGGCAACGAGTATGCGCGGCAATCCTGGCCGAGCCCGACGAACAGGGGTACTGCATGGACCTGTTTCAAACAATCATGTTTCCGTTCAACTGGTTCGTGTCCATCATCATGGTGGGCTTCCATGAGGGCCTGAGCGCTATCGGCCTGCCGCCGGCGAGCGGCTGGACCTGGACGTTATCGATCATCGGGCTCGTGCTGGTAATCCGGGCCGCCCTCATCCCCGTGTTCGTTAAGCAGATCAAGGCACAGCGCGGCATGCAGCTCCTGCAGCCGGATTTGAAGAAGCTCCAGGACAAATACAAGGGCAAGAAAGACCCGCTGTCCCGCCAGGCCATGGGTCAGGAGCAGATGGCCCTTTACAAGACGCACGGGACCAACCCGTTTTCCGCATGCCTGCCCCTGCTGATCCAGATGCCGTTCTTCTTTGCCCTGTTCACAGTGCTGTCAGGCATCAGCACGGCCCGGGACCAAGGCAAGGGCATTGGAGCGATGAGCCACGATCAGGTGATCCAGTTTGACGACTCCACCATCTTCGGCGCCCCGCTCTCGGCCACGCTGCTTCACAACCCTGAAGGCAACCCCGTAGCTGTCACTATCCTGACCATTGTGATGATCCTGGCGATGACGGCGTCGCAGTTCATCACGCAGAAGCAGATCATGGCCAAGAACATGTCCGAGGAAGCCATGGCGTCTCCGTTCATGCGCCAGCAGAAAATGATGCTCTACCTGCTGCCCATCGTTTTCGGCGTGGGCGGCATCAACTTCCCCATCGGTGTCCTGATCTACTGGACCACCACCAACCTGTGGACCATGGGTCAGCAGTTCTTCGTCATCCGCCGTA
>NZ_JBDGML010000010.1:0-5984 GCF_057655195.1 Arthrobacter sp. Soil_N43 | reverse complement strand
GGGCTTCCTGCTTGGGAGCTTCCTGCTTGGGTGCTTCCGCTGCTGCTGCCGGCGTTTCGACGGCAGCTTCCGGAGCAGCTGCTGCTGCCGGGGCCTCCGGCTCAGCCGGGGTGTTGACCTGGTAGCCTTCCGGCAGCAGGTCCGCGAGTGACTGGGTCAGGGGTGCCTGTTCAGCGCCCGAGGTGTCGACGCGGCCGGAGGCCTTGGCTTCGTTCTGGGCTTTGGCCTCAGCACGCTGCGTTGCCCGGCGGGCCTCTGCCTTGGCCTCAGCCTTGTTCTTCAGCGGACCAATGACCATGACCATGTTGCGGCCGTCGATGCGCGGGCTCGACTCCACAACGCCAACTTCAGCGACGTCTTCAGCGAAGCGCTGGAGCAGGCGCAGGCCCATTTCGGGGCGCTGCTGTTCGCGGCCACGGAACTGGATCATGGCCTTGACTTTGTCGCCGGCTCCGAGGAAGCGCAGGGCGTGGCCGCGCTTGGTCTCGTAGTCGTGGGTGTCGATCTTCAGGCGGAACCGGATTTCCTTGAGAACCGTGTTGGTCTGGTTCTTGCGGGCCTCACGGGCCTTGACTGCGGCTTCGTACTTGTACTTGCCGAAGTCCATCAGCTTGCACACCGGAGGCTTGGCCTGAGGTGCAACTTCAACGAGATCAAGATCGGACTCGGCAGCCAGACGCAGGGCATCCTCGATACGGACGATTCCTACCTGTTCGCCGGCAGGGCCGACCAGCCGCACCTCAGGGACGCGGATACGCTCATTGATTCTTGGCTCGCTAATGTTAAAGCTCCTGTGTTTGTGATTGGTGTTCCACCGGCAAACAGAGAAGGCCCCCAATTGCCGGAGCAATCGAAGGCCTCGAGGATCGGATGTGCATACCCGTCAGGGCTGCACGCGCTTCCGCAGGACTGTGCCTGCCGGAAACGCCCGACCTTTACCCGGCAACCTTGCTTCCCTCTGGAACTGCGAGGAAAAACGGCTGGCGCGGGTGGGAGAGAACTCCGCTTGCAAACTGAAATAGATTCTACAGAAAGATACCCGATCCCCGCACACTGCGGCGATGGGTCTCTTACACGGCAAAATAACGACATCCAGTCGGTCTGTGTCAAGCTTACCAGTATGAGCACTCCAGACAGTAATTCACACGTTTACCAGGCCCCCGGCCAGCAGCCTGATGTCTCACAGCAGGTCCGGGACATCTCCGAAGTTCCCGCGATCGAGGTCATCACCACAGCCGCTGTCCACCTCATGAGCGCCGCCGCCGTGAAGCTTGGCCTGGCCGCCGAAGAGAACGCCGAGGAGCTCAAGGACCTGGATGAGGCCCGCAAACTCATCACCGCCCTCGCGGGACTCGTGACCGCAGCTGCTCCCGAGATCGGTTCCCAGCACGCCGGGCCGTTGCGCGACGGACTGCGTTCCCTGCAGCTTGCCTTCCGGGAAGAGTCGATCATTCCCGATGCCCCGGGCAAGGGCCCCGGCGAGAAATACACCGGCGCTGTGAACTGACCCCCGGAAACAACCCGCGACGACGGCTGGCTGCCCATGAGGGACGGCCGGCCGTCGTTTCTGTTTAAGCCGTCGTTTCTGTTTAAGCCGTCGTTTCTGTTTGAGCGGGCCTGCCCTCGACGGCAGGGCAGCGGAATGAGCGGAATAGACGGAAGGATTTGGGTATTGTCACCGCACGGCAGAGTGGGTAAGCTCGGCGGCCAGCCGGCTTTCCGGCTTGAGTCTGGCTGCGTCCTGAGCAGCGCTGCCGTCAGGGGCCACGCCCCGTACACCCAGGCATCCGGCTTGCACACCGTCACCGCCTGGTCGGCCATAAGTTGCCGCCCTTCCACAAAGGCAGAACCCCATGTTAGGCACCAAAACCCGTTTCGCCGTCGTCTTAGCCGCCAGCCTCGGACTGACGGGAATCGCCGCGCCGGCTTACGCCGCCCCAGCAACGCTCGTAAGCGTAGGGCCAGGAACACTCGTCGCCGACGGCGCCGCGGTCGACGTACCGGTAACGTTCGTGTGTGACAGCGACCCCACCCGCATCATCGCCGTGCCCGTGGTGGAAGTAAACCAGAGAGTCACCGAGGGCCGGATTGCCAACGGTTTCGGAAACGCACAACTGAGCTGCACCCGGCAAAGCCAAACCGTCACCATCCGGGTCATTCCCCGCGTCATCGCGTTCGACCCCGGAGCTGCGGTGGTGTTCGTCGTCCTGCAGACCTGCAGTGCAGAGTTCCAGTGCGCGGCCGTGACCGCCAGCGAGGTCATACAGCTCACCAAGCCAGCCCAGACTCCTCCCGTCCTTCCCTCTGAATAAGCGGTTCGGAAGCACGATCCCTGACTGGAGGCGTTCGGCAGGTGCCCTATGGGCCGGCAGTCCGGCGGCGCCTGCGCTGCTGCAGGGCTATGCCGACTGCGCAGAGCAGGACGCCGCCCGCGCCGACCGACACGAAACCGCCCCACGGTCCGACGCCGTCGATAAACAGCCCCGCGAGCGGCGCGCCGAGCGCCACACCGGCGGTCAGCGCCGATCCGTACCAGCCCATCGCTTCGCCGCGCCGCGCTTCATCGACGAGGTCGGCCACCTTCTCGGATGCAGATGAAAGGACCGGCGCGCACAACAGGCCCGGGAGGAGTGAGAGCAGGCTCAAGGTCATCGTGTCGGTGGCGAACCCCATCGGGATGGTCAGGGCGGCCATGCCCGTCAGGAGAAGGATCGGTGACACGGGGCGGTGCAGGGCGCCGTAAATGAGCCCGCCAACAACCGACGCGGCGCACCAGAAGAGGAAGACCATCCCGATCTCCCCCTGGCGGCCCCCGGTTTCCAGGGCAGCCACTATACCGACGTCGGTTCCGCTCAGTACCATTCCTGCCCCGGAGGCGACCGCGAACACGGCTGCCACAGCGGGGGTGAACCACCTGAAGCTGGAAGCGACCTTGCCCTGCAGGCCGTGAATCGGCATCTTGGGGCGCCGAATGCCAGCCGACGACCGTACCAGCCCGGTGGCAGCCTCCTGACCATGGACAGGTGCAGCAGCCACTACCGCCACCCCGGCTGCCTCCTGCTGGCCCGCTCCATGGGCGTCATTTTGGGCGGTGGTCCGGGCGGCACTGCGGGTGGGCGGGTTGAACCACATGAGGAACAGCCCCGCCAGGGACGTGGCGACGCCGACGACCGTCAGGCCCAGGACGGAGTGGCCACTGGTGGCCACTACCGCTCCCGCCGCCGGCCCGATCATGAATACCATCTCCGTGCTGATGGCATCGAGGGCGAAGGCAGTCCGCCGCTGGTCGCCGTCGGCCAGCACGCCCAGCGACTGCCGCACGACGCTGAAGATGGGAAGCGTCAGCAGGCCACCCACGAACACCAGCGGCAGCAGCCACTGGTACGACACGTGGGGGACGATGGACCAGATGAGGGTCTCGGATATGACCGACGGTATCAGTGCCCTGCGCAGCCCCACGGTATCCACACGGCGGCCGCGCCAGGGGGCGCCCAGGGCAATACCGATGGTCATGACGGCGGCCGCCGTTCCGGCCGCCGCATACCCCTGCCCCAGGGTCAGCACGATGTGCAGTGTGAGCAGCACACCTGCGGCGGAATGGGGTATGCGGGCAATCATGCCGACCGCCAGGAGCCGGCGTATGGGCCTGATGGCCAGCAGCTCCCGGTACAGGGTGAAATTCACAGGTAGGTCCTTCGGTCTGCCGCCGGCCAGAATAAGGACGGACCGACCTTGGACCGGCGGTTACTCCGCGGCGCGCCTTAGTTTGATTTCGATCGAGTCAACGCGCTCACCGAACAATTCATTCCGGCTCCACTTATTCTGCAGGCCGGCGAGCAGCGACTGGACGCCGGCGGCATCCAGCCCGTCCTCCAGGTAGAGCACGACGCGCAGCTCCGGTCCGGGACCTCCACCCGAGATCCTGCGGCCGGATGCGGTCGTGGCTGCCACGCCATCTCCCGGCAGGATTTCCAGGCGCCGCACCGCGGGCGAATCCGCCGCCGCCGCGCCGAGCATGTCAGCCAGTTCGGCATCGCGGTACGCGGGAACCCACGGCTGCTGCTGGGCCAGCGACCAGACAGCCGGCCTTCTCACGACGAACGTCACGTCGGAACCGGGGTCCACCACCAGCAATTCCGCTCCCTCTGCCACAGCCGAGAGTGCCGCCCTCGCTGCGTAGACGGCAACGGGCCGGGCCTCGGGGTGCCATGCCGTCAAAGCGGCGGACGAGCTGAAGACCGGCATCGCCAGCCTGCCGTCCGGCGCTTTCAGGGTCACGAGCGCCATGTCTGCCTGCTTGTCGGCGTGCAGCCCGCCGGCGCCTTCGGCTTCCTCCGCCAGTTGAGCAACGACGGGAACGAAAACCCGTGCAGTGGCCAGCGCCGCAACAACGGCGGCTTCATCGCCACGGCCGCTAAGAAGCGCGTCAACGGCGGCGAGAAATCCGCCGTCCGCCATGCCGTCGTCGTCCTCGAAATTGTGGATCTTCCCGTCATCGCCGGCGAGGCTCCGCCCGGCCCAGGGCTGGCCGGCGGAATCCGTGGCGCCGCCCGCGCCCGCCAGGGCTGCCTCGATGTGGCCGGGAAGCCTGCGGGCATGCGGCTGGTGCGTTGCGCCGTTCCGTTCCCCGGGCGTCAGCCCCTGTCCTGCCATGGCGCCGGCCTAGCGGCGGCCGGCGACGTCGAGGGCCTCAGGCAGGGTGAACGCGCCTGCGTAGAGTGCCTTGCCGACGATCGCGCCCTCGACGCCAAGCGGCACCAGGGAGCGCAGGACCTTGAGGTCATCCAGGCTGGAAATGCCGCCGGAGGCCACCACGGGCTTTCCGGTTTTTTCCACCATCTGCCGCAGCAGTTCAACGTTGGGACCCTGGAGGGTGCCGTCCTTGGTTACGTCGGTGACGACGTAGCGGGCGCAGCCGGCTTCCTCGAGGCGGCCCAACACGTCCCAGAGGTCTCCGCCTTCCTTGGTCCAGCCACGGCCCGCGAGCGTCGTTCCCCGCACATCGAGCCCGACGGCGATCCGGTCACCGAACCGGTCGATGGCCCGCGCCGTCCACTCGGGGTTCTCCAGGGCGGCGGTCCCCAGGTTGACCCGGGCCACGCCCAGGTCCAGGGCCTTCTCGAGAGACTCGTCATCGCGCAAACCGCCGGAGAGCTCAACCTTGATGTCCAGCCGGCCCACGACTTCGCGGAGGAGTTCGGCATTGGAGCCACGGCCAAACGCGGCGTCCAAATCCACGAGATGGACCCATTCGGCGCCCTGCTGCTGCCAGTTCAGGGCAGCCTCCAGCGGTGTGCCGTAGCTCGTCTCGCTGCCGGCCTCGCCCTGGACCAGGCGTACCGCCTGGCCGTTCACGACGTCGACTGCGGGAAGCAGTTCCAGTGCCGGCAGATCGGTTTGGCTGATCATCTCGGGTCCTCAGTTCTCAGTTGGCGTTCAGTAGGGGCCGGGTGGCCGATAAGGGTTGTCCGGCAAGCAGTGACCGGTCAGCGGTTCAGGCCGCAGGCAGGGTCAGCAGGTAGGCAGCCAGCAATGACATGCCGGCCAGTGCCCAGAACGCGATCTGCGTCCAGAGCGGTTTCTTCTGCTGCCTGAAGGACAGAGCGCCGCCGGCCAGCAGGCCGGCAAGTCCCATCAGGACGATGGACCACATCTAGGCGGTCCTGCCGTGCGGGTGGCGGAGGCCGTTGACCCAGTTCCGGAGGAGCCGGGCGCCGGCGTCGCCAGACTTTTCCGGGTGGAACTGCGTGGCGCAGAGCGGCCCGTTTTCCACTGCGGCGATGAAGGGACCGCCGTGTTCGGACCATGTAACGAGCGGTGCCGCCATGCGCGGCTGCACGACATCGAAGTCCCAGGTCTGCACACCATAGGAGTGCACAAAATAGAAGCGATCGTTTTCCACGCCTTGGAAGAGCTTGGAGCCCTCGGGAACCTTGACCGTGTTCCATCCCATGTGCGGAACGACGTCCGCCGGGAGGAGTTCT
>NZ_JBDGML010000009.1:0-8735 GCF_057655195.1 Arthrobacter sp. Soil_N43 | reverse complement strand
CAGCACCGACATGTTGGCGTAGTAGAGATCCAGGAACGACTGCAGATCCGTGAATTCGTACCGCGCCCGCAGCTCATCAAGATCTGCATACGGAAGCTCAATCCCGTTGCGCTCGGCCAGCGCGAAGATCAGTTCGGGTTCCAGGGTCCCTTCAATGTGCAGGTGCAATTCAGCCAAGGGCATGACCGGCGGTGCTGCATGGCCGTCCGATTCGTTGGGAAGTGGGGCTAGATCGGCCGGTTCGGCGGCACCGTCATAAGTGTTCACACCGCAAGAATAGTCCCCGGGCCGGACATCACCGCTAGAGTCGAATGGATGCGAAGTGAACAGCACGCTGCCCGTCTGCCGGATCTGGAGCCGGGCCTCTTACTCGACCACCCTGCGGACGGCTTTGTGCGGGTGCGCGGCGCCCGGGAGAACAACCTGCGCAACGTGGACGTAGATGTCCCGCGCGACGCCATCGTCGCCTTCACCGGCGTCTCCGGCTCCGGCAAGTCCTCGCTGGCGTTCGGAACCATTTACGCCGAGGCACAGCGCCGCTATTTCGAATCCGTGGCGCCGTACGCCCGCCGCCTCATCCAGCAGGGGCACAACCCCAAGGTGGAAATGATCACCGGGCTGCCACCGGCCGTCGCACTTCAACAGCGCCGCGGCACCCCCAGCAGCCGTTCAACGGTGGGCACCGTCACCACCCTCTCGAACTCCCTGCGCATGCTGTTTTCCCGCGCCGGGACGTATCCGGCGGGGTCAGCGCAACTGGACTCGGACGCTTTCTCACCCAACACCGCCGCCGGCGCCTGCCCGGAATGCCACGGCCTGGGCATCGCCCACACCGTCAGCGAGAAATCCCTGGTTCCGGACGAGTCCCTCACCATCCGTGAAGGGGCCGTCGCCGCGTGGCCCGGCGCGTGGCAGGGCAAGAACCTGCGCGACATCCTCACCCACCTCGGCTATGACGTTGACACGCCCTGGCGGAAGCTGCCGAAGAAGCACCGCGACTGGATCCTGTTCACCGAGGAACAGCCGGTGGTGGAGGTGACGCCCCAGCGCGACCGCGTCGCCAAGCCCTACAAGGGACGGTTCTGGAGCGCGAAGAGCTACGTCCTGCACACCCTGGCGGACTCCAAGAGCAACACCATGCGGGAACGGGTGCTGAAGTTCATGGAAACCGGGCCGTGCCCCCGCTGCGGCGGCACGGGCCTGACGCCGGACGCGCTGGCTGTGACCTTCGCCGGTCACACCATCGCCGACCTGAACGCCGTGCCCATGGCCGAACTCGCGGACATCATCAGGCCCACCACTGAACTGACAGAGTCGGCCACCGCATCGCGCAAGCAGACTTCCGGTGAACACAATGAGGTTGCTGTCGCCATCACCCGTGACCTGCTGCAGCGGATCACTGTGCTGCTGGACCTCGGCCTCGGCTACCTGGCGCTGGGACGCTCCACGCCGACCCTCTCCCCCGGTGAAATGCAGCGGCTTCGCATCGCGACCCAACTGCGCTCCGGGTTGTTCGGCGTGATCTACGTGCTGGACGAGCCCTCCGCCGGCCTGCATCCTGCCGACGCCGAACCCCTGCTGGCTGTCCTCGACCAGCTCAAGTCCTCCGGCAACTCGGTGTTCGTGGTGGAGCACAACATGGATGTGGTGCGCCGCGCCGACTGGCTGGTGGACGTGGGTCCGCGGGCCGGCGAGGGCGGCGGCGAAGTCCTTTACAGCGGCCCCGTGGCCGGCCTGGCCGACGTCGAGGAGTCCGTCACCCGGCCCTTCCTGTTCGGCAACCGTTCCGGCGGGGCTCTGCCACAGGTGGGGGTCGACGGCGGTACCGACGGCGGCGGTCGGCGCGGCGCCCTCCGAGAGCCGGACGGCTGGCTGGAACTGCGCGACATCAGCCGTCACAACCTGCGCGAACTCGATGCCGACTTCCCGCTCGGCGTCCTCACCGCGGTGACGGGGGTCTCCGGCTCGGGCAAGTCGACCCTGGTCAGCCAGGTGCTCGCCGAAGTGGTGGGAGCCCGGCTGCATCCGGATACCAATGCCGAGGCCAGCCCCGGTCCTGGTTCCGATGCGGAGCCAGACCTACTCGGTGGCGGCAGCGGCGGGCTTACAGCGCCGTTGACGGTCGGGCCTGTCTCGGGCCTGGACCTTGTGGACCGGTTGGTCAAGGTGGACCAGAAACCGATCGGCCGGACACCGCGCTCCAACCTCGCCACCTACACCGGACTCTTCGACGCGGTCCGCAAGGAGTTCGCCGCCACAGACGAGGCCAAGTCCCGCGGTTTCGGCGCCGGACGATTCTCGTTCAACGTTGTCGGCGGGCGCTGCGAAACCTGCCAGGGCGAGGGGTTCGTGGCCGTGGAGCTGCTGTTTCTGCCCGGCAGCTACGGCCCCTGCCCGGAATGCCAGGGTTCCCGCTACAACCCAGAAACCCTTGAGGTGACCTACCGCGGCAAGAATGTTGCCGAGGTCCTGGGCATGACGGTGAACGCGGCCTCCGAGTTCCTGGCCGACGTTCCTTCCGCGGCGCGCAGCCTGCAGACCTTGCGGGAAGTGGGTTTGGGCTACCTCCGCCTCGGCCAGCCGGCCACGGAGCTTTCCGGCGGCGAGGCACAGCGCATCAAGCTCGCCACCGAACTGCAGCGGGCCAGCCGGGGACACACGCTCTATGTGCTCGACGAACCCACCACGGGGCTGCACCCGGCGGACGTCCAATTGCTCATGACGCAGCTCCACCGCCTGGTCGATGCCGGCAATACCGTCGTCGTCGTGGAACACGAAATGGACGTCGTGGCCGCCGCCGACTGGGTCATCGATCTTGGCCCGGCCGGAGGTGACGCCGGCGGTGAGATCGTCGCGGCCGGAACAGCGGCCGCCGTCGCGCGGTCACAGGACAGTCGGACGGCGCCCTATCTGGCTTCAGCCCTGAAATCCTGAGGCAGGGGCGCCCGGGCGGGGCCAGCCCGTCCTGACCCCTCTGCCGGCTCGCCCGTGCTCGGCTGTCAAGACTCGACTGTCAAGACTCGGCTGTCAAGAATGATCTCGATTTGATAACGGAGCCCGGCTGCCTTACGGTTGAACACATGCCCGCGCGATGCGGGCCCCTTGAATGCCCGGTGCCGCCTCCACCAGTTACTGCCCGGCCGGCGGACACCGTAATGACCTCTAGCTTGTCAGGGGCGGGCGGTAGCGCGACAACGTCCGGGGACGGACCGAGCGCGGGTGGCCTCAGGAGCATCCCACCATGAAGAAGTCCACTTTCACTACTGCCGCGCGCCGCGGCGCAACTCTTGTCGCCGTTTCCGCTGCTGGCCTGGCTCTGTCCGCCACCGCAGCCAACGCCGCAGCCCCCACCGCCACCAGCGGTTCCACCTGGGACGCCCTCGCGCAGTGCGAGAGCGGCGGCAACTGGGCCATCAACACCGGCAACGGTTTCTCCGGCGGCCTGCAGTTCACCCCGCAGACCTGGGCCGGCTTCGGCGGCACGGGTGCGCCTGAAAACGCCTCCCGCGCCCAGCAGATCGCTGTAGCCGAGAAGGTCCAGGCCACGCAGGGCTGGGGCGCATGGCCTGCCTGCGCCGCCAAGCTCGGACTGAGCGGCGGCGGTGGAGCAGCTGCTCCGCAGATCCAGCCGCAGAGCGCGCCGGTTCAGGCCGCTCCGGCCCAGGCAGCACCCGTCCAGGTCCAGGCGGCTCCCGTTGCCCAGGCCCCGGTACAGGCTCCCGTTCAGGCACCGGCCCCCGTGCAGACCCACGCCAAGCACGCGGCTCCCGTTGCCCTGAGCGGCGAGACCTACACCATTCAGTCCGGCGACACCCTGAGCAAGATCGCTGAAAAGCTCGGCGTGACGGGCGGATGGCAGAGCCTTGCCGACGCCAACGCCGACTCCATCACCGATCCCGACCTGGTGTTCGTTGGCCAGGTTCTGCAGCTTCCCGCCTAACTAGGTGGCCTGCTGACAGCAACTGTCTGTCTGCAGAACAACGCCGGGCACCCGTTTGCGGGGTGCCCGGCGTTGTTCTTTAAGTGTTGACCAGCGCCGACGCCAGGACCCGCCTCTTCGAGGCGAGTTCCGGCGTCGCGCGGTTAAGCCGCCCTTGTGCACGTACGACGCCGGGACGCCCCCTTGAGGAGGACGTCCCGGCGTCGTTTGTGTCTAGGTTGTTGTGCGTAAGTCGCGCTCAGGCGGCCGTCGGCAGTTCGCGGACGATGCGCACTTTCCAGGCGGCGTCGTCGCTCGTATCCAGCAGGGCCACGGTGCCCGAGGTGAGGTGCAGGGCGACGCGCTTTGCGTGGAGCAGCTCGAGGTAGAGGTGCTCGTTCATCCGGGACGGCGTGTCAATGACAAACTTCACGGCGTCGCGGACTTTGCGGTAGTTGGCGCTGCGCTCACGGTGCCGGTGGAGTTCCAGCTCGTGGCGCTGCTTCACGCGCGGCTCGTGGCGGTTCAGCCAGTTCACGGCCAAGTGCACTCCGATGACCACGGACAACGAAACGGCGTAGATCCACCAGCCGGTCGACATCAGGAACAGCGGCAGATTCGCAATGGCCACGATAGCGATAACGAGGCGGAGTGCGACCAGCCGGCGAAGGGTCAGCGTGACGGACGCCAGCGCGGCACGGAAGCCGTGCTGTTCCTTGCGCGCGGCCGCCGGATCCAGCGTGAACTCGTCGAGAACCAGGATGCCGTTCGCCTCGGGATCAAGCATCTTGCCGTACTTCGGAACGAACGGCTGGGGTGCCTGTGACGCGTGTGATTTCGATGCTGCAGGCGCAGTTACTAACGGCGCAGGGGAGGTGAGGGTCATGTGAGGGCTTCCAGACGCTGTTTGGGTTTCGGCTATCTTAGTGGTTGGCCACCCCCTCTGTATGCATCAGTCCACATAGTGAACATGCTGCGGCGGCCGTCACACGGAAACCGTGTGGGCCGTGACACCGTAATTGGCACATTAGGCGCGGGGCCTCAGACTGAAAGGATGCAGACCTTCCTTCCCTATCCCGATTTCCAGCAAAGCGCCGCTGCGTTGGACCCCGCCAGGCTCGGCAAGCAGCGCGTCGAGGCGCTGCAAACACTCCGTGCGCTGGTGATCCCGGAGTACGGCTGGCAGTCACATCCCGCCATCCGCATGTGGATGGGTTACGTCCCGGCCCTGACCATGTACGGCCTGGCCATGGCCGACGAATGGGCCAAGCGCGGCTTCGCGGACAACACGCGCGACAACATCCGCGAATTCGCCCCGCAGGCGGCCCACCCCGATTACGCTTCCAAGATCCCCATGCCGCCGTGGTTGGGCGATCCCGAGCTGCACCTGAGCCACCGCTCCAACCTGATCAGGAAAGACCCGCGCTTCTACACGCCGGTTTTCCCCGACACCGAGCCCGACCTCGAGTATGTCTGGCCGGAGCCGCGCCACGAGTTCCTGCCCGAGGATCCTGACGGCGATGTCCTGTGGATCCTGCGCGAACACGTTGGCGACATCGACCCGGAGCGCCTGGACAAAGTAGGGCTGCCGGCCGTGGGTCGTGCCGCCCAGGCGGCAGTCAACGCAGGGAACGCGGAGGACGACTACCAGCCGGTCTACGCGGACTCAGGCTCCCGCCGGCCGCTGAAGGTCGCCCGCAAGCTGCCTCCCAAGCAGCAAGTCAAGAAGCCGTCGCGGAAACGCCAGCGCCAGGAAGCGGCGTTCTCCACCCTTCCCGGCAAGACCCCCGTGGCCGTTCCCCTTGAGGGCGGCAGCAGGTTCGCTGTCGGCATGGTCCTTGGGCGCCCCATCACGCTCGACGACGGCCGCTTCGGGCGGAACTTCAAAGTCACCGAGATCATCGACCGTTCCGCGTTCGACTACCCGGCCCTGTTGCAGGACCCGCGGGTGTTCTTCCCGGTCCCTGCGCTCTGACGAACCTGCAGCGTGCTTGACGCCCGAGGAGGCCTGTCCCCGCGATGTTCCGATCGCATACAGTGGTCCTCGTGCGCCTCGCCGTGGTCGCACGCGGTATATGGATTGGGGACCAAATGGGGGCAGGCCACGGGGCTGTGGAGCAGGCTCGCCTGGCAGCGGAACGTGTGGCGAAGCTTCGGCTGCAGCTTGATCATGCCGAACGCGTGGAGCGGGCATGGATAGCAGGCGCCGAAGGGGAGGCCCGCGTCGCGCGCGTACTGGATGAGCTGCAGACGCAAGGCTGGCGGGTTCTGCACGACGTACGCTGGCCTGGACGGCCCAAAGCCAATCTGGACCATGTCCTCGTCGGTCCAGGCGGAGTCATTGTTGTTGATGCGAAGAACTGGTCCGGCAACGTATCTCTCCGCGACGGTATGCTACGGCAGAACGGATCCTCCCGGGAGCGGGAAGTCTCCGGCGCAGTCGAGCAGTGTGCCGCCGTGGCCGCGCTGCTGGAACCGCACCACCGCCGCTACGCCCAAGGCTGGCTTTGCATGGTGGGACAGCCAGCAATGCATGGCATGACGGCCAGCGGTGCAATGGTCCAAGGCTTGGATACCCTCCGTGACGCCGTTTGTGCCCTCCCTGCCGTGCTGGACTCCGTGACCGTGGAGATCATCCACCACTACTTGATGGAGCTGTTGTCGGGGCGAACGAGTCCGCCGCTGCTGACTACGCGCACTGCGCCCAGCAGCGCCACAGACTTCTCGCCCACCGCAGGGCCGGCAGCATCACTAGCACACTGGCGGAGTGAACGTCAGATGCCTGTTCACCCACCCACGCGCCCTAGGGGCCCGAATCGCAAGAGGTCCACGGGCTGCCTGCGCATGGTCTTGCCGCTGGTGGTGACAGTCTTTCTTCTCGGCATTTTCTTCAACGTGCTGTCTCAGCTGCAGCAATCGGCCCCGCCAGCTCCTCGGCCCACGCCTTCCGTGGCCAAAACTGCCCCACAGCACTGACCGCCGGGAGTGACCGCCAGTTCACGGCTCTCCCGGGCGAGCTGGCAGACTGGCACGTATGACTATCCTTGTGGCCGGTTGCGGCGATCTGGGCACCGAAGCCGGCCTGCGGTTCGCCGCTGCCGGGCATACCGTGGTGGGCTGGCGGCGGTCACCGTCGAAACTGCCGCCGGAGATAAAGGGGGTCGCTGCAGACCTGAGCTCCCCCGGCCTTCCGCCGATCCCGGCGGACACCACCGCCGTCGTCATCTCTGTTGCTGCTGATTCGCCAAGCGAGGAAGCCTACCGCACCGCCTACGTGAGCGGCATTTCGCATGTCCTGGACGCCCTCGAACGCGACGGCGTTACTCCGCGACGCGTCCTGTTCGTCTCCTCGACCGCCGTGTACGGCGACGCCGGCGGCGATTGGGTCGACGAAAGCACGACGGCGATGCCGGGCAGCTTCTCTGGCCGCATCCTCCGCGAAGCAGAGGATCTTCTCCACGAGCGCCTGCGCGAAACGCCAACAGCCGCAGTGGTTCTCCGTCTCGGAGGCATCTACGGCCCCGGGCGAACGAGGCTGATCGACCAGGTCCGCAACGGGACCGCCGTGATCCCCGATACCCCGCGCTATACGAACCGCATCCACCGCGACGACGCCGCCGGCGCCATCGTCCAGCTGTGCACTATGGACGATGAACCCGCTCCCGTCTATGTGGGCGTCGACAACGACCCGGCCGAACTCGGTGACGTCCTGCGGTTCCTGGCCGCAGAACTGGGACTTGAAGGCCCGCCGTCGGGCAATGCCGGCGACGGGCGCGGCGGCAACAAGCGGTGCAGCAACAAGTTGCTGCGGGGAACGGGCTACTCCTTGGTCTATCCGACGTTCCGGGAGGGATATCGCGCCATCCTTGCGGGCGTTGGCGTGCGCCACCCGTAGGCTGTTCTTGGCCGGCAAGTGGAGCCGAGCCGAGACAACCGGGAGCAAGACTGCGGACCGGACACGATTCCGACACTCAACGGGGGCCTGGTGGATTTTCAGCACATCATTGAAGCAGTCGGCAGGTTGGTGGACTTTGCAGGCGTAGCTGTGATGGTCATCGGCGCCGTCGTCTCGATCCCCATGGCGTTACGCGGATACCAGCCACGCCGACTGCCCGCAGACGCCGAGCGGATGTCTGTTTACCGCGCCTACCGCCAACTGCTCGGGCGCTCCATTCTGCTCGGACTGGAGCTCCTTGTGGCGGCTGACATTATCCGCACAGTGGCTGTGGCCCCGACCTATGAAAGCGTCGGCGTGCTGGGGCTCATCGTCCTCATCCGTACCTTCCTGAGCTTCTCACTGGAGCTGGAAATCACCGGCCGCTGGCCTTGGCAGAAGGAACCGTCTTCGTCCCGCTCCGGTCCAGATGGCGGCTCGTTGAAGCGCGAGTCCTCAGTCTCCGAGACCTAAGCAGGTCCGCGGTTTCATCCCGTCAGAATTCCTCTTTCCATCGATCTTTCCTAACGCGCTAAGAATGTCAGACCCCTCTGACAGAGTTTTCCCATGGAAGCCATGGGGGAAGACGCAGCGGTTCACACCGCAGGCCAGGCGCCAACGCCCGGCGTCAGTGCGGCTGCCCTGCTGGGGAGCCGCCGCGTTCCCCTTGCGGCTTCTGGTGGCCTTCGCTCGGCGTCCGACGGCGGTGGTTCCGTTAATCTGCGGCACTGCCTGGCGGTATTGGAATCGGCGGTGGAGTCCGCGCCCGGGGAGCTGGCACTGGCTGGGTTCCGGGAGGCTGCGGACTTCGCCGAGGTGGCCGAGGAGATTTCGCGCCGGGCCGAGCACCTGCAGTTACTCTCCGCCGCCGCGGTCGACCGG
>NZ_JBDGML010000008.1:0-8819 GCF_057655195.1 Arthrobacter sp. Soil_N43 | reverse complement strand
GTCGCACATGGCGGCGTGACGGCCAGACCGCCGCGGCGAACAGCACGAGAAGAGTGAGCGCCCCCGAGGCGACAGCCAGGTAAAAGTAGATGTCCGAATCGGTCGTGGCCACGGCCTCGCCGAGGGCAGCAGGATCCTGGTTGAACGCCAGGCCCCACATCCGCAGGAACGCGATGGCGCACCCGATGAATGCGCTGGTCCCCGCCGCGCCCACGAGGAGGGCCAGGTGGCGGCGCCGGGCAAAGGCTTCCGCCACCGACGCCACATAGCCCACGGCCACGAGGCCGAGGAACGCAAGAAGCGCAGCCGCCTCAAGGGTGATGGCCGTCAGCACGAGCATTCCGAGGGAAGCGAAGAACGCTCCGACGGCTATCTTCCCGCTGTTACCCATGTGGCCCATGGGACCAATCATCCCTGAGGATCGGGCTGCTTCAGGACGTAGCCGCGCATGATTGCCATGATGGCTGCAACACTTTGGTCACGGGTCCGCTCGGGGTTGTAGGTCTGGCGGTCCAGCCCCACCACGAAGCAGGCGCCGAAGATTGCCGTTTCCAGGCTTCCGCGCGAGATGGAAGCGTCCACCGGGTACTTCGCCGCTACGCCGTCGATGGCCGCGCCGATCACAGCGAGCAGGCGGGTCCGCAGTTCGGCGAACGTGTCCTGCCATTCGCTGGGCGTGCGCCAGTTTTCGCTGACCCAGAGCCTCGCAAAGGACGGATACTCTGCCATGAAGTCCATCGCCTGCCCGACCATGGCGTCCATTCCGGCGAGCGGGTCCGCCGATGCGCCCGTGACGCTGAGCAGCCGTGTTTCCAGGATGTCCACACCATGCCGCAGGAGCTGGGCGATCAGATCCGATTTGCTGCCGAAGTTGTAGTAGACCGTTCCCTTGGACACTCCGGCCGCGGCGGCGATCTCATCCACCGTGACGCCCGCCGCGCCCCGTTCGCCGATGAGCTCCATAGAGGCCTCAAAGAGCTTCTGCTTCGTGGCATTGGTCCGGGCCGGGCGCAGCTTTTTGGCCGCGGCAGGAGCCGGATCGTCCGGTTGGCCCGCTTCCGACGTGCTCATACGGCGATCTCCGGTTTCAGGGTCTTCAGGGTCCAGAACTTGTGTTTGCGGACGGCGAGCATCGAGAGTGCCATCCCCAGCAAAGTGTAGCCAAACAGGCCCGCAACGGTGGACGGGATCATGCTCAGGTCGGCGCCGTAGACCAAATGCCGCATGCCGTTGACCACATAGCCCATGGGCAGGGCCTGGTGCACCAGGTGCAAGGGCTGCGGAATGGTCTGCCAGGGGAACGTTCCACCGGAGGAGACGAGCTGCAGGACCAGGAGGACAAGCACCACCAGCTTCCCGGGTGAACCGAGCAGTGCGACCACGCCGTGGATGATGGCGCTGAACGCCATGGCCGCGACCAGCAGGAACAGCCACATGAGCACCGGGTGGGCGGGGTCCAGCCCGAGCACCCCATTGACCACGAGGACGAGCAGGCTCGCCTGGACGGCGGATACCGCCAGGAACGGCAGCCAGCCGCCGAGCGCGATTTTCCAGGCGGGCGCGTTCGACGCCAAGGCCCGCTGGGTCACCGGACGCATGGCCTGGACCAACATGAAGACGCCAATCCACAGGGCCAGGGTCAGGAAGAACGGAGCGAGGCCCGCGCCGTAGGAGTCCGCCTTCGCCTGCGAGACGTTGCTGACCGATATCGGATCGGCAATTACGCCGGAGAGATTCTCCTTCTGTTGTCCGTCCGGATTGGGCACCTTCCCGGCACCCTGTGCCAGCTCGTCGGCCATAGTTGTGGATCCGTCCGCTGCGGAATGTGCACCGGTTTCCAGCTGCGCCGCGCCGTCGTCGAGCTTCTTGGCGCCGTCCACCAGCGAGGCTGTGCCGCTCACCACCGCCTCGCCGCCGGCGGCGAGCGCGGTTGCTCCCGCGGAGAGCCGGTCGGCACCGGTCGACGCCGCCGAGATGGCGTCCGTCAGGGCCGGCGTGGCCGCGGCCAGCTTGGCCGCCCCGGCGCTGACCGCGGCTGAGCCGTCGGCGAGCTGTTGGATCTGCGCGGCGTCGGCGTGGATTTTCGTCCTGGCTCCGGTCACCGGACCTGACGCGGAGGCGGCGTCAAATTCGGCCAGCACCTTGGCAGCCTGCTCCTGGGTCAGGACACCGGAGGCGACCAGCCGGGCGTTGGATTCGCGGACCCGGTCCCGGAGTCCGTTGTCCGCGGCGTCCAGCTGCGCGGCGACTTCCTGGACTTTGGTGTTCAGCGCGGCGTTTCCGGCGGCCACCTGGGCGGCGCCGTCGGCGAGCTTCTGCGAGTCGGCCGGCAGGTCGGCGGTCTTGTCCGCGAGCTGTGCCAGTCCGCTGCCCAGCTGGCCGGCTCCGGCGGAGAGCTGGGTGGCGCCGTCGCGCAGTTTGACCTGGCCGGTGTAAAGCTCCGCGGCGCCGGCCACGAGCTGGGAGGAGCCGTGGTGCAGGGCGGCGCTGCCGTCGCGGAGGCGGGTGACGCCGTCGGACAGTTTGGCCGCACCGTCTGCGGCCTTGACCATCTGGGTATGGATGGTCCCGTAGCCGGTCAGGAGCTGGCTGGCGGTTTCTTCGCCGACGTCCTTGGCGACAGAGTCATGCACGGCCGTGGTCAGCTTGTCCACGATCGTGCTGAGCAAGTAGTTGTTGGCATCGTTGGTAGTGACGTTGAGCATGGCCCTTGTGGCCGTGTCGAAGGTGCCCGGCGACGCCAGGCTCGCCGAAAAGTCGCTCGGGATCTTCAGCGCGAAGGCGTACTTTCCGTCGCTGACGCCCTGGTCGGCCTCAGCCGCCGACGCCACGGGCTGCCAGTTGAACACGCGGTCCTCGATGAGGCTGTCTGCCACCTTCTGGCCCGCCCGCAGCTGCGTCCCGTCGGCCGCCGGTGCGCCGGCGTCCTCCATCACGAGGGCGGCGTCGATCCTGTCAAGGTTGTCGTACGGATTCCAGTTGGCGTAGAGGTACACGGCACCGTAGAGCAGCGGCACCAGGGCCAGGGCCAGGATGGTCAGCTTGGGCAGCAGACCGCCGGTCATCCGCTTGAGTTCAGAGCCGGCCAGCCGGAGCACAGTCACTTGGCGTCCTCAGTTTCGGGTTGTTCTTCTTGCGGGGAGACGTCTCCGGGTCCGGACGCCTCCTGCGGCACGGCATCGCCGATCACCGCCGTGGGTCCTGCCCAGTTGTCCGGAAGGGCGCTGACGGCGGCGACGACGGCGAGCGGCCGGCCGCCGTCGTGCGCCAGGGCTTCCAGCCGGGGCAGCCAGTCAGCGGCGTCGGTACTGTGCCGGTCCGGCGAATCCACGACCAGGAGATCGGTGCGGGGGTTGGCGAGGGCAAGTGCCGTGAGGAGCTCGGTGCGCCGGCGGGCCGGGAGCTGTTCCGTCCACATACCGGCGATGTCTCCGAAGCTGTTGATTTTCAGCCAGGGCATGCTGCGGAGTGCTCCCCGGTAGCGACGCGGAACGAGGGACAGGTCCTCCGTGACGAGATCGCGCACGCTCAGGTGCTGCTCGGGATCGTTGACGCCGGGGGAGTCCACCACGGCGCTGGAGTGGCGAAGGTGCCTGGTTCTGGGGTTGCCGTCCCAGCTCAGCGTTCCGGCGTCCGGTTTCATCCGGCCGCTCAGGGTGAGCGCCAAGGCGGTGCGCTGGTCCTGGCTGTCGGCCGTGACCAGTAGAAGTTCGCCGCGGGTGGCCTGCAGTGAGGTGGGCGGGAGCAGCGCATGCCGCCGCCCGTTCACGCGAAGCTGGTGTGCCGAGAGCAAGGAAAGCCTTTCGCAGGGATCGTCTGCATCAAGGCTAACTGAACTGACCAGTCAGTTCAAATAGGTGCACCCCCATGCTGACCCATCCCTGATGCGCGAACGTACACTTGAGGCCCCAGAATCGTCTGGATTTGGGGCCTCAACTGTCCGTTCGCGCTCTGGTTTCGCTGTCTGGGCGTGCGGTCTGCGTCCGCTGGGTGTCAGAGGCCGTACTTCTCCAGGAGCCGCAGCCAGACTTCGCTGATCGTGGGGTACGAGGGGACTGCGTGCCAGAGCCGGTCGAGCGGGACTTGGCCGACGACGGCGATGGTCGCCGCGTGCAGCAACTCGGCGACGTCGGGACCGGCGAAAGTGGCCCCGAGCAGCACACGACGGTCCTCGTCGATCACGAGCTGCGCCCAGCCCTCGTAATTCTCAGCATGAAGGGATGAGCCGGCGACGGAGATGGGCAGCTCCACGGACGACACGTTGTAGCCGTCCTTCCTCGCCTGCTCCACCGAGCGGCCGACATTCGCCACCTCGGGGTCGGTGAACACCACGTTGGGAATGGCATGCTCATCGGCGGTCTGTGCATAGCGGCTCCAGGCCTCGGGCGTGCCCTGCAGTTCGCCCTTGGCCCGGGCGGCGATTGCGGCGCCCGTGGCCCGGGCCTCATATTTGCCCTGATGCGTGAGGAGGGCCTTGCCCGCCGCGTCGCCAATGGCGTACAGCCAGGGTCCGTCGTCCGTTCCGGCGGCTGCGCTGACGAGTCCTGTCGAGTCTGTGCTGAGCGTCAGGGGCTTTCCGTCGCGGGCGGCAAGTCCCACGCTTTCCAGGCCGAGTCCCTCCAGCGCGGGACGGCGTCCGGTAGCCACGAGCAGGCGGTCCACGGAGCGGGTGTCGCCGTCCCCGAACGTCAGGGCGAGCGAGCCGTCGTCGTTCTGGCGGACGTTGCGGGTTGTCGTGTTGAGGTGGAGTTCCACGCCGTCGGCGCGGAGTCCTGCCTCCACCAGCTTGGCGGCCTCCTCCGGGAAGTTGCCCAACAGGCCCCGGCGGGCAATCAGCATGACGGCTGATCCGAGCCGCGCAAAAGCCTGGGCAAGCTCCGTGCCGGCCACCCCTCCTCCCAGGACAGCCAGGCGCTCCGGGACCTCCTTTGCCGACGTTGCCTCGCGCGTTCCCCAGTACCGGATCCCGGAGAGCCCCTCGACGGGCGGCCTGGTCGGCGTCGATCCGTTGGCGAGTACGACGGCGTGACGCGCCGTGAGTTTGTAGGGGTTGCCGTCGAGGCCGGCTACGTCGACGGTCCGCGGTCCCGTGATGCGGCCCGTGCCGCGGAGGAGCTCGATGCCGGCGCCATCCACCCATTCCACCTGGCTGTCGTCCTGCCAGTGGGAGGTAAAGGAGTCGCGGCGCTGGAGGACGGCCGCGGCATCCAGGGTGCGGGTGACTGCCTCGCTGGCTCCGGGGACAGTCTGTGCGCCGTGCAGGGCTGTGCCGGGGCGGAGCAGGGCCTTGGACGGCATGCAGGCCCAGTAAGAGCATTCACCGCCCACCAATTCGGCCTCCACCAGCACTGTGGTGAGGCCGCCCTGCACCACCCGGTCCGCAACGTTTTCCCCGGCGGCGCCGGCACCGATCACGATGACATCGACTTCCCGCTCAACAGCATGTGGCGTCATGGCAACAGCCTACGCCCGCCTCCGGCCTGCACGGCGCGACGGGCGTGGCCGGCCGGGTCCGGTGCCGCGCCGCACGCGTGCAGTCCCCCGGCGTAACAGTGGGAGGCCCCGTCCGGAGGACATGGGACATCCGATACGGTGGGAAACAGCCTCGCAAAGGAGTTCCAATGCCCGCCAACATGGTGCCGCCCGCGCGGTTCAGCGCCCAGGCCCGCCTCCGTGCCCTTCAGTCGGACATCATGGAACTCATCCTGGAGCGCGACCTTGAAGCCGGAGATGCCCTGCCCACCGAGAACGAGCTGTGCGTTGCCCTGGGCGTAGGGCGGAACACCCTCCGGGAATCGCTCAAGGTGCTGCAGGCCCTCGGGGTCATTGAGATCCGCCACGGCTTCGGCATGTTCGTGGCGCCCACCAACTTCGAGGCGCTCGCAGACGGGCTCATCTTCCGCGGCAGGCTGTCGCTGCGGCACCACGGCCTCGAAGCGCTGCAGCTTGTGGACGTGCGCCAGGCCCTGGAAGCCGGGCTTATCGGAAGCGCGATGGACGTCATGACCGCGGAGGAGCTTGCCGCAATAGAAGCATCCGTAGTCCGGATGGAGGAAGCGTCCGGGGAGGCCTTCGTGGAAGCCGCCTCTGATTTCCATACGAGGCTCTTCGCGCCCCTGAACAATGAGCTGCTGCTCAACCTGCTGGGCGTCTTCTGGAAGGTGTACCGCAAGATCCACTCGGAGATCGGCCCCGGCGGCGAGGACCTGGTCGCCCTGGCCGCCCTGCACCGCAACATCTACAGGGCCGTCGCTGCCGGCGACAAGGCCAAGGCTGCCGAACAGCTGACCAGCCACTTCGACGGCATCCGACGGCGAATCAGGGATGCCGTGGGGGAGTAGGGCACGGAACCGCACACGGCGGCTCCAGCGCCCGATCACCGGGGTGTCAGGCCCGTCAATAACCTAGGCGGCAGCCAAGGCTTAAAGCAGAAGATCCGCACCGGATGACCGGTGCGGATCTTCGTTCTGTGCGCCCAAAGGGATTCGAACCCCTGACCTTCTGTTCCGTAGACAGACGCTCTATCCAGCTGAGCTATGGGCGCATCTTCCGGTCCCTGGCGAACTTTCCGCTCGCCCCGAACCTCGAATAACTTTACGCGAGGACGCCCGTAGTTCCAAATCGAGCGGCATGTAATATGCGCTACTAGACCGGTCTATGTGACCTTCGTCACGAATTTAGCAAAATCTCAATCCCGCACCCTTGATTTTCCGCGGTTTTTATCTCCCGGCGGCCCGGACATCTGATGTCTGACGAGGAAATGGACTAGATGATCGGAAATAGCATTTAGGACACACCACTGAACCCGAAGAAGGGAACCGAAATGGGCCATCTGGCGCGACTGCCGCTGCTTGAGGAAGCACCCACCACACATGCCGGCCTGCTGGCATGGGTTGAAGAGGTCGCTGGGCTGACCCAGCCGGACCGGATTCATTGGGTCGACGGCTCTGAGGAAGAGAACACCCGCCTGACCGACGAACTCGTCGCCGCGGGCACGCTGAAGCGGCTCAACCAGGACCTGTTCCCCAACTCCTTCGCGGCCTTTTCCGACCCCGCCGACGTTGCCCGCGTCGAAGAGCAGACCTTCATCTGCTCCGAAAAGGAGCACGACGCCGGCTTCACCAACAACTGGATGGCCCCGGCCGAGATGAAGGAGAAGCTGCGCGGCCTGTTCGCCGGCTCCATGCGCGGCCGCACCATGTACGTCATCCCGTTCGTCATGGGACACCTTGACGCCGAGGATCCCAAGTTCGGCGTAGAGATCACGGACAGCGCCTACGTTGTGGCCTCGATGCGCATCATGGCCCGCATCGGCACCGACGTGCTGAACCGGATCACCGAGACCAACGCCTTCTTCGTTCCGGCACTGCACTCCCTCGGTGCTCCGCTGGAGGCCGGCCAGGCTGACGTTCCATGGCCGTGCAACCCCGACAAGTGGATCGTGCACTTCCCCGAGGAGCGCTCCATCTGGTCGTTCGGTTCGGGCTACGGCGGAAACGCCCTGCTGGGCAAGAAGTGCTACGCCCTGCGCATTGCCTCCGTCATGGCACACGACGAGGGCTGGCTGGCCGAGCACATGCTGATCCTCAAGCTGACGTCGCCGGAGAAGAAGACGTACTACGTCTCCGCTGCCTTCCCGTCCGCCTGCGGCAAGACCAACCTGGCCCTGCTGGACCCGACCATCGACGGATGGAAGGTGGAGACCCTCGGGGACGACATCACCTGGATGCGCTTCGGCAAGGAGGGCGAGCTCCGCGCCGTCAACCCCGAGGCAGGCCTGTTCGGCGTCGCCCCGGGCACCGGCTGGGGGACCAACCCCAACGCCATGCGTGCCATCGCCAAGGGCAACAGCATCTTCACCAACGTTGCGCTGACCGACGACGGCGGCGTCTGGTGGGAGGGCATGACCGAGGAAGTGCCTGCGCACCTCACCGACTGGCAGGGCAACTCCTGGACTTCGGACTCGGACAAGCCCGCTGCCCACCCGAACTCCCGCTTCTGCACGCCGATCGACCAGATCGACATGCTCGCCGAGGAATACCACAGCCCCAACGGTGTGGAGCTCTCCGCCATCCTCTTCGGCGGCCGGCGCAAGACCACCATCCCGCTGGTCACCCAGTCCCGCGACTGGTCCAACGGCATCTTCATGGGAGCCACACTCTCCTCGGAGACCACGGCCGCAGCCGCCGGCGCCGTTGGCGTTGTGCGCCGCGACCCGATGGCCATGCTCCCGTTCATTGGCTACGACGCGGGTGATTACCTGAACCACTGGGTGAACCTCTCTGCCAAGGCCAACCCGGAGCGTTTGCCCAAGATTTTCCTGGTGAACTGGTTCCGCCGCACTGCCGAGGGCGGCTTCGCCTGGCCCGGTTTCGGTGACAACGCCCGCGTCCTCAAATGGGCCATCGAGCGCCTCGAAGGCAAGGCCGACGCCGTTGAAACCCCGATCGGTTACGTGCCGACCGGAGACTCGATCGACCTCACCGGCCTGGACATGACCCCGGAGCAGGTCGAGGAGGCCGTGCACGTGGACCCCGCGGAGTGGAAGACCGAGCTGGCATCCATTGAGGAATGGTTCGCCAACTTCGGCAGCTCGCTGCCGGAGGCGCTCCAGCAGGAACTTGAGGGCCTGAAGGCCCGCCTGGCCTAGACCACTTCCAGTACGACGGGGGATCCGCACCTTTCATGCGAGAGGTGCGGAGCCGCCGTCGTACTATCCGCGAACGGACACTTAAGCCCCGGGGCTTAAGTGTCCGTTCGCGCTTCTTCGCTTACGAGGCCAGCCAGATGTCGGGGCCGAAGACCTCGTAGTGGATCTG
>NZ_JBDGML010000007.1:0-3444 GCF_057655195.1 Arthrobacter sp. Soil_N43 | reverse complement strand
GTCCCGGCCGCAACGACGGCAACGTCGTCGGCTACCCGCTGGGTCCGGTTTACGCAGCCAAGGCTGGCGGATTCTTCTTCATCGTGTTCGGCGTCATCGCCCTGATGGCGGCATTCTTCACCATCAACCCGATCTGGAACTACGGGCCGTACGACCCGTCGCCCGTTTCGGCGGGCACGCAGCCTGACTGGTACATCGGCTGGGTTGACGGTGCGCTGCGCCTGATGCCTGGCGTCCTCGGTGACTTCCACTTCGAATTCATCGTCTTCGGATACGTGCTGACGCTCAACGTGCTGCTGCCGGCCCTGGTTCCGGCAGGCCTCGTGTTCACCGTTCTCTTCATGTACCCCTGGATCGAGCGCTGGATCACCAAGGACAACCGCGAACACCACGTTCTCGACCGTCCGCGCAACGCCCCCACCCGGACCGCGATCGGCATGGCAGGGTTCACGTTCTACTGCGTCATGTGGGCCGCAGCGAGCTCCGACCTGATCGCGACCCATTTCATGGTTTCGCTGAACGACGTCACGTACTGGCTGCGGGCGCTGTTCTTCCTCGGACCGATCATCGCGTTCGTCGTTACCAAGCGCGTGGCCCTGGCGCTGCAGCGCAAGGACCGCGAAATCGCCCTGCACGGCCGTGAAACCGGACGCATCGTGCGCCTCCCGCACGGTGAGTTCATCGAGGTGCACGCTCCGCTCGACGAATACAAGCGCTACAAGCTGGTGGGCTTCGAGTCTCCCCTTCCCCTGCCGGCTGAGCCGAATGAGCACGGTGTGGTAACCCGCAAGGAAAAGCGCCGTGCGGCGCTCTCCCGCTGGTTCTTCGAGGACAGGGTTGCCCCGGCAACGCCTGCTGAGCTCGAAGCCAGCCACGGCCACCACGAGGCTGTCGAGGCAGGCGCGGGTCAGAAGACCCTCAGCCACTAGTAGCATTCCGTACGGCTAGCACAGCAGAAAGGCCCGGTCCCTTGGGACCGGGCCTTTCTGCGTGCCAAGCGGGGCTCCTGCTACTGGTTCCGGTACCCGGATGCGTAATTGCGGGCGGGCCGCACTCCCGGCCGCTGCAAAGGCACCCAGAGCTTGTAGCGATCGGCACGGTAGAAGGACACGGAATAGTCGACCATGGCCCGTGCAACGAACGCGTGCCGCTGGATTTTCAGCAGCGGTGCACCGATCTCCACGTTCAGCAGCCGCGCGGTGGAGGGTGAGGCGGCCGTGGCTTCAATCATGTCCTCCCCCCATTCCATCACCAGGCCGAACTGTTCGCTCAGGACGTTGTACAGCGAGGTTGGGGGTTCGCCGTCCAGCAGCCCTGGTACGCGGTGGGCCGGAATGAAGTTCTCGTCCACGCTCATCGGCTCATTATCGGCCAGCAGCAGCCGCCGGAACCGCACCAGGGGCGTTCCCTCCTCCAGCTGGAGTTCGCGCGCGAGAAAGGCACTGGCGGCGATCTGCTCGAAGCTGAGGACCTTGGCTGCCGGCACCATACCGCGGCGCTGCATTTCCTCGCTGTACGAGGTGAGTTTGACCTGGAGATCGAGTTTGGGCTTGCGGACGAAGGTTCCCAACCCGACCACGCGCTCAATGACCTCTTCGCCCACCAGGGCGTCAATGGCTTGGCGGACGGTCATGCGGGCCAGTCCGAACCTCTCGGCCAGGTCCCGCTCCGAAGGAAGCCCAGAACCCGGCGGACAGGATGTTGCAATATACGTCCGGAGAAGTTCCCTCAGCTGGACATAGATGGGGGTCCCGGACTTCCGGTCAATCTCACCGACGATCGCGGCAGCGCTAGCAGCCATGGCGGCTGGTCCTGAAAGTCATCTTCACACTTCAAGGGTATGCCAATTCCGGACGAGGTCTAGACCAGCTTGGCGGGGCGCAGTTCGCGCTGTTCCGCAGCGATATTCTTAAGGGCGAACGAAGTAGACGACGGCGTCATTCCGTCCGAGTAAGAGGAGTCCCATTGCCAGTTCGCAAGGCAATCGTTTCAGCAGCCATAGGCCTGCATGCCCGCCCTGCGGCCGTTTTCGTCCGCGCTGTCACGGACACCGGCATGCCGGTAACCATCAGGAAAGACGGCACTGACGCCGTTGACGCCAGGTCCCTGCTGGAGGTGATGACCGCCGACTTCAACTGCGGCTGCGAAGTGGAACTGGGAATTACCGAATCCGCTCTGCCGGAAGGCCGCAGCCTCACCGATGCTGAAGCCGCACTGACCGGCCTGGCCGAGCTGTTGGAGTCGCCGGCGACCGCATAAGTTCGTCCCCAACCAACGACGGCGGGCCCCACCAAATGGTGGGGCCCGCCGTCGTTTGCTGTCTAACAGCCTGCTGATTACGCCTAGTGGGCGTGGTCGCCGCGGCTGTACTCGTAGACCCAGCCTACGAGCGTGATAATCGCCATGCCTGCGGCAATGAAGGTCATCCAGAACCCGATGGCGAGGCCCAGGAAACCTGCCGCGCAGGTCAGACCAAGCATCAAGGGCCACCAGCTCCAGGGGCTGAAGTGCCCCTGTTCGCCCGCGCCTTCGTGAATCTCGGCGTCATTGCGGTCCTCCGGACGCATCCCAACGCGCTTGCCGGTGAAGCCGAGGTAGGCGCCGATCATGCCGGCGAGGCCGCCGACGAGCAGGATGCCCAGGATGCCCACCCACTCAGACCAGTTGGTGAGGAAACCGTAAATCAGGGAGACCGGTACGAAGAAGAAGACTCCGGCTCCAAAAATCCAAGATTCGATCTTCACTGCGAGGTGTCCTTCTGATCGGCGTTACCGAGCACAGCTGCTGCCGGTGCCGGTGACTCAACGGTGTGTGACTGGGATAGCTCAGGGTGATGCAGGTCCAGTGCCGGGCGCTCCGAGCGGATGCGGGGCAGCGACGTGAAGTTGTGGCGCGGCGGCGGGCAGGATGTGGCCCATTCCAGCGAGGCGCCGAAGCCCCAAGGATCGTCGACCATGACCTTTTCGCTGCTGCGTGCCGTGATGTAGACGTTCCAGAAGAACGGAATCAGCGACGCGCCGAGGACGAACGAGGAGATCGTGGAGAACTGGTTCATCCAGGTGAAGTTGTCCTCGATCATGTAGTCGGCGTAGCGGCGCGGCATGCCTTCGACGCCCAGCCAGTGCTGGATCAGGAACGTGCCGTGGAAGCCCAGGAACAGCAGCCAGAAGTGGATCTTGCCGAGGCGTTCGTTGAGCATCTTGCCGGTCCACTTCGGCCACCAGAAGTAGAAGCCGGCGAACATCGCGAACACCACCGTGCCGAACACCACGTAGTGGAAGTGCGCCACCACGAAGTACGAGCCGGAGACGTGGAAGTCCAGCGGCGGGGAGGCCAGGATGATGCCGGTGAGGCCGCCGAAGAGGAACGTGATGAGGAAGCCGATGCTCCAGAGCATCGGGGTCTCGAAGGTGATTGAACCGCGCCACATGGTGCCGATCCAGT
>NZ_JBDGML010000006.1:0-5363 GCF_057655195.1 Arthrobacter sp. Soil_N43 | reverse complement strand
ATCGGGTTCGTTCTGGCGGATGATTTCGCGGACCACCGGGGCGGTGTCCCCGCGGCCAAGAAGCAGGTAGCGGATGAGGTGCGCCAAGGGGTTTCCTTCGGACCATTCGAAGTAGGCGTGGGGACGGACGCCGGTGGCATCGCGCAGGGCAAGGAGGATGGCCGCGATGGCGTTGGGTGCGGCAGGGCTGTCCGCGCGCAGGACGCGGTGTCCGTCCACTTCGATGCCCCTGACCTCGAGGATGTCGCTGAAGCCGGAGGGGTCGGTGATGTCGATTTCCAGGAAGATGACGTCCGCGGTGCCGGGCACCGGGTTGTTCTGGCGCTGCACCGCTTCCTTCTCCAGGTACTCCGCAGCGTCCCGGGCGTGCGGCCGGTTGGCGATGAGGTTTATCCGACCGTCGAATTCCAGCGTGTCCGTAATAAACCTCCGCGCGGTCTCGTCGAATTCGATCCCGTGCACGCGCAGCTCGGTGGTCCGGCTGACCCGTGAGACCAGCGAGACGGCGACGATTCCGAGGATGAAGAATGCGGAGATGGTGATGCCGTCGGGCTTTTCGATCACGTTCGCGGCCAGTGCGTAGAGCATCACCAGGGTCAGGACGGTGAATCCGACGGCGGCGCCCCGCTGCTTCTTGCGGATCGCGGAGATGGTGACGGCGACGGCCCCGGAGACCATCATGGCCAGGATGCCGGTGGCGTACGCTCCGGCCTGGGCGTTGACATCGGCGTTGAAACCGATGGTGATCAGGATGCTGATGGCGGTGTAGACGAGGACCACGGGCCGCACCGCGCGGGACCAGTCCGGTGCCATGCCGTACGAGGGCAGGTAACGGGGCACGATGTTGATCAGACCGGCCATCGCGGACGCGCCGGCGAACCAGAGAATGAGGATGCTGCTGACGTCATAGACGGAGCCGAAGCCATTGCCAAGGTGTTCGTGGGCGAGGTAGGCCAGGGCCCGGCCGTTGGCCTCGCCGCCGTCCAGGAAGGCCTCGGCCGGGATCAGGACGGTGGTGACGAAGCTGCTGCCGAGCAGGTAAAAGCTCATGATCACGGCCGCGGTGGTGAGCAGTTTGCGGGTGTTCTTGATCTTGTCGGCCAACCGCTCCTCCGCGGTGGCGCCCTTGGCCGCGACGAGCGGCATCATGCTGACGCCCGTTTCGAAGCCCGAGAGCCCCAGCACCAGCAGCGGGAACGCCACCAGGGCGGGACCTGCGATGTCACCGAAACCTGCGCCGGACGAGGTGAGTGCAGCGCTCCAGTCAGCCAAGGCACCGGGCTGCGTGACGGCGTCGTAAATTCCGACGCCGATGATGACGGCGTTCATCAGGAGGAAGACCGCCACCAGGGGGATGGCGACGGCCACGGCCTCGGAGAAGCCGAGCAGGAACACCCCGCCCAGGATCAGCAGCAGCACCACCGTGATGAGGACAGCCTGGCCCTCCAGGAAAGGAGGGAGATACGGGTTCTCCAGCATGTGCACGGTGGCATCCGCGGCGGAGAGGGTGATGGTGACAATCCAGGACGTGGCGACGAACCCCAGCAGGATGAGCACGAAGACCTTCCCCCGCCAAAACGGCAGCAGGGTCTCCAGCATCGCCACCGAGCCCTGCCCGTGCGGGCTCTCCTTGGCTACCCTCCGGTACATCGGCAGCATGCCGAGCAGCGTCAGCGCGACGATCAAAAGGGTCGCCAGCGGGGACAGGGCACCGGCCGCAAGGGCCGCGATGCCGGGCAGATAGGACAGCGTCGAGAAGTAGTCCACGCCCGTCAGGCACATGACCTTCCACCAGCTCTGCTGTGGGGCGTGGTCTTCGGCGGTTTCGGGCCCCACCGGCTGGTGTACCCGATGTTCCAGCAGCCACCTGACCAGCGAGTTTCCGGGTTCAGCCTCGCGTTCGGGATTGGGAACGGTGGCGGGTATCGAGAAATGGGCAGATGCCGTCAATGACGTGTCTTTCTGAACTGCAGGGGCGTGCTAACCACCAGACCGTAGCACCGGCCCAGACAGCGTCATTGGGTGATTCGGGGGATCTTAATGCTTTCTTAACGCCTGTCCACGCTCACTCCTGGAAGCGGTAGCCGAGCCCCGTCTCCGTCAACAGATGGCGGGGATTGGCGGGATCCGCTTCCAGCTTCCTCCTCAGCTGGGCGAGGTAAACCCGCAGATATCCGGTCTCGCCGGAGTAGGCGGGTCCCCACACATGGGTCAGCAGCTCCTCATGCGTGACGAGGGCACCGCTGTTCCGCGCCAGCAACTCCAGGATGTTCCATTCGGTGGGCGTGAGCCGGACAGCCACGCCCCGCTGGGTCACCCGCCTCGCCGCCAGGTCCACCACAAAATCCTCCGTTTTCACGACGGGAGCATCGCCGGACGTTCCCCGGCGCAGCGCGGCACGGAGCCTTGCCAGGAGTTCATCCATACCGAACGGCTTGGTCACGTAGTCGTCCGCGCCGGCGTCCAGGGCCTGGATCTTGTCATCCGAGCCGTGCCTCGCCGAGAGGACGACGACGGGAACGTCGCTCCACCGGCGCAGCCGGCGGATCACCTCGACGCCGTCAAGGTCGGGCAGCCCGAGGTCCAGGACGACGACGTCGACGGAATGCCGCGCTGCCTGCTCCAGGGCACCCTGCCCGGTGAACGCGGTGACGGTGGAGTACCCCCGTGCATTCAGGTTGATCTGCAGGGCCCGGAGGATCTGGACTTCGTCATCGACTATCAGCACTGCCGGCATGGTGTCCTCTCGGGCTGGTGGCGGGCGCGGCGCCGGTGGAGAGCGGCAGCCGGACGACCATGGTCAGGCCGCCGCCGGGCGTCGGTTCCGCCAGCAGGACCCCGCCCATTGCTTCGGTGAAGCCTTTCGCCACGGCCAGCCCCAGGCCGATCCCCGTCCCGGGCGTGGTGTCATCTGACCGCTGGAACGGACGGAACATGGCCAGGACCTCCTCGGCCGGGATGCCCACGCCATGATCGACCACGGTAAGTTCACTGGCCGGCATATCGCCAATTCTGGCACTGCCGGAACCGCCTACCGCCCCGGCGATGACGACGTCGGACTCCGGCGCGTACTTCAGGGCGTTTTCCACGAGGTTGGCGATGACCCGCTCCAGCATGCCGGGGTCCGCGTCGACCGGAGGCATGTTGTCGGGCAGGAGCACCCGCAGGCGTTCCGATGTGTTTCCCCGGAGGGCCTCGCCGACGACGTCGGCCCAGTACGTCGGACTGATCAGCGGCGAGACGGAGTCGGCGGTGATCCTGGACATGTCCAGGAGGTTGCTCACGAGCCGGTCCAGCCGGTCGGCGCCGGACTCTATCGTGGCGAGAAGTTCTTCCTGTTCGTCCTGTCCGAAGGTGATGGTTCTGTCCCGGAGGCTGCTGGAGGCCAGCTTGATGCCTGCCAGGGGAGTGCGGAGGTCGTGGGACACGGCCCGCAGAATGGACGTGCGCATCGTGTTGCCCTCAGCCAGGCGCAGGTTCTCGCGCTGGCTGGCGGTGAGCTCCTCGCGCTGGAGCATGGCCAGCAGGTGTGCGCCAAACGCGGCCAGCAGGCGCCGTTCGTCCTGCGAGAGTTCCCGGCCGGTCAGCGAGAGGATCCGGTCCCCGTCCAGTTGTTCGACGCTGTCCGCCTCCGTCATCGCCTCCGGCCGAACAGCACCCGAATATTCGTGAAGCGTCCAGTCGCCGGTTTTCCGGTGGCCGGTTTGACGCCGGATCCACAACCCGGCGCCGGCCGCCTGGAAATGCTCGCGGACCTGCTCCAGGAAGTCCGGGATGCTGTTGCCCTCTGCAACGGCCCGGCGGCTCAGCTCACCGAGGATGGACGCTTCAGCGCCGGCCAGGCGTGCTTCCTTGCTTCGCTTGGCTGACCTGTCCACCACCAGCGACACGGCGACGGCGACGACAAGGAAGATCAGCAGCGCGAGGACGTTCTCCGGGTCGAGCACAGAGAGCGAACCGATCGGCCTGACACTGAAGTAGTTCACGATGAGCCCTGCCAGGGCCGCGGCCACCACGGCCGGCCAGAGCCCTCCCACGAGGGCAACCGCGACGATGCCGGTGAGTTGGACCAGCATGTCCGTCGAGAGTTGCTGATGGGGGAGCAGATCCAGGGCCAGCTGCAGGAGCGGCGGCAGGCCGGCCGCCAGGGCAAAGGCCGGCAGCTCCCTGCGGCGGCCCAGCGACGCCGTCCGCCGGCCGCTTCCGGTCCTGGCGGCGTCCTGCGCGACGAGATGAATGTCGATGCCGCCCGCGGTCCGCAGCACCTTCGCGACAACGCCGCGTCCGAACTGAGCCAGCCGGCGCTGCCGCGACGCTCCCAGGATGATCTGGCTGGCGTTGATGCTGCGCGCAAACTCCAGCAGCGTCTCCGCGACGTCCTCTCCGCCGACCGTGTGGAAGACGCCGCCTGCGTCCTGAGCGAGCTTGCGCTGGAGTTCCAGTTCCTTGCCGGCAAACAGCTCGCCTTCGTCGGTGCCCGTGCGGACGTGGACCACATGGAGCTCCCCGCCCGCGGCGCTGGCCAGCATCCTTGACGCGCGGCGGATCAGGGCCTGGCCGTCTGCCTGTCCGCTGAGGCCCACGACGATCTTCTCCCGCGTCTGCCAGCTGTCCCTGATGTTGTTCAGCGTCCGGTAGTCGGACAGCCCGGCGTCGACACGCTCGGCCAGCCACAGCAAGGCAAGCTCCCGGAGGGCCGTCAGGGTGCCCGTGCGGAAGTCGCCGGCCAAGGCAAGATCGGCCTCCTCCTGGCTGGGGTAGATCTTGCCTTCCCCCAGCCGCCGGCGCAGCAGTTCGGGGGAGGCATCCACCAGTTCGATCTGGTCGGCGCCGCGCACGGCTTTGTCAGGAACGGTGTTCTGTTCCCGGGTCCCGGTAATGCTTCGGACCACGTCGGAGAGGGACTCCAGCTGCCGGATGTCCAGCGTGGAGATGACGTCAATGCCCGCATCCAGCAGGACGGCGACCTGATCCCACCGCGAAGTGCCCCGGCTGTTGGTGCCCGCATACTCGTCCACGAGAACGACGCCGGGCGCACGGTCCAGGACGGCCCCGACATCCAGGTCCGTTGCCGCTGACCCCGACGGCGGCGGGCACTGTTCCAGACCCTGCAGCAATGCCTCCGTCTCCGCCCTGCCGCGCACGGAGACGGCGCCCACGACGACGTCCGCACCCTCGGCCCGCAGACGGCGGCCCTCTTCCAGCATGGCGAACGTCTTGCCGGCCCCGGGCGCCGCTCCCAGGAAAATGCGCAAATTGCCTCGTGCCATGGCTCCATTCTTCACTCCTCCGGCCCGCAATCGTGCAAAAGCGGCGGGAGGTGAGGGAGGGATGGGGTTGGGCGGCGGGATGTGAGGGAGGGT
>NZ_JBDGML010000005.1:0-5051 GCF_057655195.1 Arthrobacter sp. Soil_N43 | reverse complement strand
GAAGATCGAGATGAACTTCCTGCCGGACGTCTACGTCCCGTGCGAGGTCTGCCACGGTGCCCGGTACAACCGCGAGACGCTCGAGGTGCACTACAAGGGCAAGACCATCGCGGACGTACTGAACATGCCCATCGAGGAGGGCGCGGAGTTCTTCGCGGCCTTCTCGCCGATCGCGCGCCACCTCAACACGCTGGTGGACGTCGGCCTGGGCTACGTGCGCCTGGGTCAGCCCGCCACCACGCTCTCCGGCGGCGAAGCCCAGCGCGTCAAGCTGGCCGCGGAACTCCAGAAGCGTTCGAACGGCCGCAGCATTTATGTTCTGGACGAGCCCACCACGGGCCTGCACTTCGAGGACATCCGGAAGCTGCTGCTCGTGCTCCAGGGTCTGGTGGACAAGGGCAACACCGTCATCACCATCGAGCACAACCTCGATGTCATCAAGAGTGCGGACTGGATTGTGGATCTCGGACCGGACGGCGGCTCGGGCGGAGGCCGGATCGTGGCGTCGGGTACGCCAGAGCAGCTGGCCAAATCGAAGGAGAGCCACACCGCCACCTTCCTGGCCGAGATTCTCGGTTAGGACGGCAGCCCCGGGCCTCCACCGGCACCGGGGCCTGCGGGCCATGAACGAACATCTGCCGTGCCGGGAAGTATTCCCGGTACGGCATGTGAATTTGTGCAGGGGTGCTCTCGTGAGAAACTAGGCCGGTGACTTCAACAACAGTGCCCGTGATCTTCGACCTGGACGGCACTCTTGTCGATCCGGCCGGCGGCATAACAGACGGAATTGCCGCGGCTCTCACTGAATTCGGGATCCCCGTCCCGAGCCAGGATCTCCTGGACGCGATGGTCGGGCCAAAGCTGAGTGACTCACTGCTGAGCATCGCCGGAGTTCCGCCGGCCATGCTGAAGAACGTCATCCGCAGCTACCGGATGCGCTACCTGGACACCGGCATCTCGCAAAGCCGCCTCTACCCGGGAATCGCAGAGCTCCTGGAAAGCTACGCGGCAGCAGGGCGGCCCGTGGCTGTGGCAACACAAAAGCCGGAGCACCTTGCACACCTGGTCCTCGAACACCACAAGATTGCCCGCCGGTTCGCGGCGATCCGCGGATCCGCTTCGGACGAAACCGCCGCCGCCGACGGCCCCATCGGCAAGACCGGGATCATCGCCGCCGCCATGGCAGAAGTCCGCACACAGCACGCCATCATGGTGGGCGACCGTGCGCAGGACGTGGCAGGTGCCCTCGCCAACGGCATCGACTGCATCGGTGTCAGCTGGGGGTTCGCTCCCGACGGCGAGCTTGAGGGAGCAGGCGCCGTGGCTGTGGTCCATGATGCCCCAAGCCTCCGCAACGCCATCGAGGAGCTGGAATCTGTCCGGGCTGCAGCTTTGAGCGGGGTGCGCAACGATGGAGCTCTTTGACGGCATCAGGTGGACCACCCGCGGGCTGATCTCGGGTACGTGCCGGCCGACCGTCACGGGCCTGGAGAACGTGCCGAAGGACGGGCCCTTCATCGTGGCACCCAACCACCTTTCGTTTCTGGACAGCGTGATTGTGCAGGCGCTGATGCCGCGCCCCGTGGCCTTCTTCGCCAAGGCCGAGTACTTCACGACGAAGGGCGTCAAGGGGCGCCTCATGAAGTCGTTCTTCGAGGCCGTTGGCTCGATTCCCGTGGAACGCGGCGAGCAGGCCGCGAGCGTGCAGGCGCTGCGGACCCTCCTCGACATCCTGGAGGACGGCAGGGGCATCGGCATCTATCCCGAGGGCACCCGCTCACGCGACGGCATCCTCTACCGTGGCCGGACCGGTGTGGGCTGGCTTGCCCTCACCACAGGAGCACCAGTCATCCCCGTTGGCCTCATCGGCACGGAGAAGCTGCAGCCCGCGGGCCGCAATGCCGTGAAGCCCCAGCACTTCATCATGAAGGTCGGCGAGCCGCTGTACTTCGAGAAGACCGGACCGGACCACTCCCTGCCGGCGCGCCGGCAGGTTACCGACCGCATCATGGACGCCATCGCGGAGCTCAGCGGGCAGGAACGCTCCGCGGGCTACAACCAGAGCAAGGCCATCGAGTAGGGACGGCGAGCAGTGCTCCGCGGGCTCAGTAGACTGGAAGCGTGGCAGATCCAGCAAGTTACCGACCCCAGACGGGTGAAATTCCAACCAATCCGGGCGTATACAGGTTCCGGGATCCCCACGGCAGGGTCATCTACGTCGGCAAGGCCAAGAACCTCCGCTCTCGCCTGAACTCGTACTTCGCCAATCCCGCGGGCCTCCTGCCAAAGACGCACGCGATGGTCCACGCCGCAAGCAGCGTTGAGTGGACCGTCGTTGGAAGCGAACTGGAATCGCTGCAGCTGGAATACACCTGGATCAAGGAATTCAAGCCGCGGTTCAACGTGGTCTTCCGGGACGACAAGACTTACCCGTACCTTGCCGTCACCATGGGGGAGAAGCTGCCCCGCGTCCAGGTGATGCGCGGCGAGCGGCGGAAGGGCACCCGCTACTTCGGTCCGTACACGGCCGGTGCGATCAGGGAAACCATGGACACCCTGCTGCGTGTGTTTCCTGTGCGCAGCTGCAGCGCCGGTGTCCTCAAGCGTGCCCAGGCCAGTGGCCGGCCGTGCCTGCTCGGCTACATCGACAAGTGCTCGGCGCCGTGCGTGGGCCGTGTCACCCCCGAGGAGCACCGGGCCCTCGCCGAAGACTTCTGCGCCTTCATGGGCGGCGAAGCCAAGCGATTCATCGCGCGGCTCGAAAAGGACATGGCTGCCGCCGTCGCTGAGCTGGACTACGAGCGGGCTGCCAGGATCCGCGACGATATCGCGGCCCTCCGCAAGGTCTTCGAGCGGAACGCCGTGGTACTGGCCGAAGACACCGACGCGGATGTTTTCGCACTCCATGAGGACGAACTCGAAGCTGCCGTCCAGGTGTTCCACGTCCGCGGCGGCAGGGTCAGGGGCCAGCGCGGCTGGGTGGTCGAGAAGGTGGAGGACTCCACCACCCCGGACCTCGTGGAACACCTGCTGCAGCAGGTCTACGGCGAGGACGCGGAAGTCCAGGGCAGGCTTCCCCGCGAGGTGCTGGTCCCCGTGGAGCCCAGCAATGCCGCGGAGCTGGCGGTGTGGCTGGGCGGCCTGCGGGGCGCCAAGGTGGATATCCGGGTGCCGCAGCGCGGCGACAAGGCCGCCCTGATGTCCACCGTCCGGGAGAACGCGGAACACGCCCTCAGGCTGCACAAGACCAGGCGGGCCGGTGACCTCACAGTGCGGTCACAGGCCCTGCAGGAACTCCAGGAGGCCCTTGAGCTGCCCGTGCCGCTGTTGCGGATCGAGTGCTACGACGTGTCGCATGTCCAGGGAACCAACGTGGTCGCATCCATGGTGGTGGTGGAGGACGGCCTGCCCAAGAAATCCGATTACCGGAAGTTTTCCATTACCGGGGCGGCGGCAACCGATGACACGGCCGCCATGCACGACGTCCTGACGCGGCGCTTCCGGCACTACCTGCTGGACAAGACAGCGCAGGTGGACGCGTCCGACGTCGGGACCGCCGCGCCGGCTCCTGCCGGCGGCAACGGAGGGGCACTGGCGGACACCACCACCGCGGCGCCGCGGGCCAAGTTTGCCTATCCTCCCAACCTTGTGGTGGTCGACGGCGGAAAGCCGCAGGTCAACGCCGCCGCGCGTGCCCTGGCCGGACTCGGTGTGGACGACGTCTACGTGGTGGGGCTGGCCAAGCGGCTGGAGGAGGTGTGGCTGCCGGACAGTGACTTCCCGGTGATCCTGCCCCGCTCCTCGCAGGGCCTGTACATGCTGCAGCGCATCCGCGACGAGGCGCACCGCTTTGCCATCTCGTTCCACCGGCAGAAGCGCGGAAAGGCGATGACGGTTTCTGCCCTTGACGGTGTCCCCGGCCTCGGCGATTCCAAGCGCAAGGCGCTGCTGGCCCACTTCGGCTCCGTGCGGAAGATCAAGGCGGCAACCGCTGAGGAACTCGCGGCGGCCAAGGGCATCGGCCCCGCCCTCGCGGCGGCCATTGTCACCCATTTCGGTGCCAACGGCGCCGGGGCCGAGTCCGTGGATGCCCTGCCGGCCATCAACATGACCACCGGCGAAGTGCTGGAAACTTAGCCCGCGCCCTGATTCTTAGCTAGGGTAAGTACGGAAATCTTGCCGCGCGCACTTCTGTGTGCACGCAAACGGCAAGCTAGAGCAGAAATGGGGCTGGAATTAATGGCAGAGCCGACGGCAGGAACCGGCGTCGATGAGGAAGGCCTCACGCCAGTGAAGCCGGTCGAGGCGGAACTGCTCGTGGTGACGGGCATGTCCGGAGCCGGCCGCAGCACGGCATCGGACGCGCTGGAGGACCACGGCTGGTACGTCGTCGAAAACCTGCCGCCGCAGATGCTGGGCACCCTGGCGGAACTGGTGTCGCACGCCCCGCAGACGATCCCCCGGCTCGCCGTCGTGGTGGACGTCCGGAGCAAGGCACTGTTCGCCGACATCCGCGCCGCCCTCCACGCCCTGGCGGCCAGCGGTGTCACCTTCCGGGTGCTGTTCCTTGACGCGAGCGACGACGTGCTGGTCCGCCGCTTCGAGCAGGGCAGGCGTCCGCACCCGCTGCAGGGTGGCGGCAGGATCCTTGACGGCATTGCTGCGGAACGTGAGCTACTGAAGGAACTGCGGGATTCCTCCGACCTCGTCCTGGACACGTCAGCTTTCAATGTCCACGGCCTGGCCACCGCCATCACCGAGCTCTTCTCCGAGACCGGCCCGGTGGCACTGCGCCTGAACATCATGAGCTTCGGCTTCAAGTACGGATTGCCTGTCGACGCGAACTACGTTGCGGACGTCCGGTTCATTCCCAACCCGCACTGGGTGCCGAAGCTGAGGCCGCACACCGGCCTCGACCAGGACGTCAGCGACTACGTCCTCGAGGCCGAGGGCGTCCCCACGTTCGTGGAGCGCTACGTCATGGCGCTTGAACCTGTCCTCGACGGGTACCGCCGCGAAAACAAGCACTATGCCACCATCGCCGTGGGATG
>NZ_JBDGML010000004.1:0-2155 GCF_057655195.1 Arthrobacter sp. Soil_N43 | reverse complement strand
CGCACTCAAGCGGGTTCTGGGACCAAAGCTCCTGCTCCTCTTCATTGTGGGCGACATCCTCGGCGCAGGCGTCTACGCCGTCACCGGGACTATGGCCGGCCAAGTCGGCGGCATCGTCTGGCTGCCGTTCCTGCTCGCCTTCGTCGTCGCGACTCTAACCGCCTTTTCCTATCTGGAACTGGTCACCCAGTACCCGCAGGCAGCCGGTGCTGCGCTGTACACGCACAAGGCCTTCGGGATCCACTTCGTAACGTTCCTCGTCGCATTCGCCGTCGTCTGTTCCGGCATCACCAGCGCCTCCACGTCCGCGAACGTACTGGCTCAGAACTTCTTCGGGGGCCTGGAGATCAACGGCTGGATGGCCATGCCCGGGCGGGAGGTAGTCACCGCCGTTGCCTTGGGCTTCATGCTGCTGCTGGCGGCGATCAACCTGCGCGGCGTGGGGGAGAGCGTTAAGTTCAACGTCGTCCTCACCCTGGTCGAGATGATCGCCTTGTGCATCGTGATCGGCGTCGGCTTCTTCGTGATGGCGCAGGGGACGGGGAACGCAGGAGAAATATTCGTCTTCAACGATTACCAGGACAAGGGCCTGTTCCTGGCGGTCACCGCGGCCACCTCCATCGCCTTCTTTGCGATGGTCGGCTTCGAGGATTCGGTAAACATGGTCGAGGAGACCAAGAACCCGGAGCACATCTTCCCGCGCACCATGCTGACTGGCCTCGGCATCGCGGTGCTCCTGTACATGCTGGTGGCCGTCTCCGTGGTCAGCGTGCTCACGCCCACCGAGCTGGAGAACATCAGGGAGGCCGAAGGTGCCGCGCTCCTCGAGGTGGTGCACAAGGGCTCACCGGACTTCCCGATCGACAGGATCTTCCCCTTCCTCGCGGTCTTCGCCGTGGCCAACACCGCGCTGATCAACATGCTGATGGCTAGCCGCCTGATCTACGGCATGGCGCGGCAGGACGTCCTGCCCCGGCCGTTGGGAAAGGTACTGCCGGGACGCCGTACCCCCTGGGCCGGCATCGCGTTCTCCACGCTTCTTGCCCTGGGACTGATCTGGTATGTCAGCAGCGATCCAGAGAGCAATATCGTCGCCAACCTTTCCGGGACGACCGCGTTCCTGCTGTTGTGCGTGTTCACCGTGGTGAACGTGGCCTGCCTTGTACTTCGCCGCAAGAGGGACCCGAACCGCAAGGTATTCTTCACCTCGCCGGGGCAGCTGCCGTTGGTGGCGGCGCTGCTGTGTGCTTTTCTCGCCGGCCCGTGGGTGGGCCGGAACCCCATCCAGTACCAGATCGCCGGCGGGCTGATGGCGATCGGCATCATCCTGTGGTTTGTCACCTGGCTGATCACCAGGAAGACCAACGCCGGGCCGGGCGAACCGGCCGATACACACCGGAGCGGCCACCCCTGACGGGCCACTCCGGCCTAGGAGCGCGAGCGGGCAGGCTCTGAGGCGCGGTCGATCTTCACATCGAAGTCCAGGAGTGAGTCGTGGCCGGCGAGCCGGTGCGTCAGGTACGTCCGCAGCTCGGCGTTCGTGGCTGTGTGCGCGCCGGGCAAGGCTTCGCCAGTGAGCAGGGCATAGGAGTCGCTGATGTGGAACACCGACAGGAAGCAGTCCTCAAGCTGATCCGTCCGAAGATTCAGGACGGTGTCGCGGAAACTGCCCTGCGCGCCCTTCCTCGGCATAGTCGTCACCGAAAATGTCACTGTCTTTGCCATGGAGCTGATGATCCTCTGAATGCCTCGGGTGCGGGGGTCGCTTCCCCGGCCATTCGATAGGCTAACTTCTGTTGCGGGGCGAAGATAACCCTTACCGATCAGTAAGTTGAAGAAGTCGTCCAGGTTAAGGCCGCCCGGCGGGCCAAGGAGCCCAGCCGTCAGGAACTTCCTTGAGCCGGGCCTTTCCGCTGCGCAGCCGGTCTGCGGGGACCGGTCCGGGGTCGCCCTGCCCGCTTTCAGACGCGGAACCGTCCGGTGCCATCAGCGCGTAGCCGAGCCACCGCCGTCGCCCGCCCACCGGGCAACGTTCGCTGTATCCGCCGGCGGCCACCCCCAGGACCAGCAGTTCCAGCCGGGCCGCTGCAGTTTCTGCCGTTTCGTCGCATGCGTCGCAGCTGCACACCGGGAACACGAAATCGTGCAGGACTCC
>NZ_JBDGML010000003.1:0-2406 GCF_057655195.1 Arthrobacter sp. Soil_N43 | reverse complement strand
AGGCGTCGCAAAGGGCCTGGGCAACGCCCGGATGAGCGAGCATATTGCCGGCGGCCACACTGCCATGCCCTCGAGCCTCGCCGAACACGCCCAGGGTATGGGCTCCGCTGAACACGGCCGACCCGCCTGTGGCGTCCAGGACCACCAGCTGCCGGTAGTCCACGGCAGGTGATTCATGCACGACGGCGTCAATCGCCTCCTGCGCGGAATAGCCCGCCTGGAGCCGGTCAAGCAGGGCATGGCCCAGCCGGGGATCGGTGATGTTCTGGGAGCTGACAGCGCCGACACCGTCACGCAGGTGCGCGCAGCGTGCGGCGACGGCAGGCGAGGACGAGGAGACGGCGATGCCAAACCTGCCCTGCCCGTCCGTGGCGGCGATGCTGAAGGTCATGCCTGTCCCTCCGCCGAGAGCACTGCGGTGGCGTCAATCTCCACGAGCCATTCCGGGCGCGCCAGTGCCTGGACAACAATTCCGGTTGATACGGGGAACACGCCCTTGAGCCAGCGGCCCATGGTCCGGTACACAGTTTCCCGGTAGCGCGGGTCGATGAGGTAGACAGTCACCTTGACGATGTCTTCCAGGCTGCTTCCCGCCTCCTTGAGCAACATGTCGATGTTGGCCATGGCCTTTTCCGTCTGGGCTTCGACGTCGCCTATACCCACGGACTCGCGCGTCTCAAGATCCTGTCCGATCTGCCCCCGGAGATAGACCACGCCGTTGGCCACCACCGCCTGGCAGAGATCGTTGTCCAGATTCTGTTCGGGGTAGGTGTCTTTCGTATTGAACGTACGGATACGCTGGTGCTTCACTTGGCAGCTGCCTTTCGGTCCTGTTTCTAGCGGATGCTCGTATCCTTCAGCTTCCTGTGAGGCCCTGAATCTGTCCAACAGTTCTTTTAGAACGATTGCATCGGTATTTGTGATGACAGGTGTATCCTCGTCCAATGGATGTGACACTCACCCAACTGCGCTATTTCGTAGAAGCGGCGGCACAGCTGTCCATGACGGGCGCGGCTGCACGGCTCAACGTGGCGCAGTCCGCTGTATCGGCTGCGATCGCCCAACTGGAGCGCCACGTCGGAACGCAGTTCTTCATCAGGCAGCGCTCCAAAGGCCTGGTGCTCACGCCGGCAGGCGAGCTCTTCGTCCGCGACGCCCAGGCCATCCTCGCGCAGGTTGAAGAAAGCATTGACCACGCCCGCGGAGAGCACCAGAGCGTTGCCGGCCGCATCCGCATTGCATGTTTCAGCACCCTCGCCCCGTTCCTGCTCCCCGGAATCCTCACCAAGCTGCGGGAAGACCACCCCGCCCTTGAAACGGAAGTCATCGAAACCGATACCTCGGGGTGCATCAATGCCTTGCTCAGCGGGCAGGCAGATTTGGCGCTGTGCTACGACCTTGACCTGCCGGACGTCATCGCCCGGTCCGTGGTGGATACGGTCAGGCCCTACCTGGCGCTTCCGCCGGACCACAAACTTTCCGGGGCGGAGAGTGTGCCGCTGTCGGCACTAAGCGGGGAGTCCTTCGTGTTGCTGGACCTGCCCCACACCCGTGACCTCATGCTTTCAATCGCCCGCCTGGGTGGCCGGGAGCCGGACATCCGATTCCGCTCGGCCAGCTACGAGACGGTGCGCACCTTTGTGGCCCGGGGACTGGGCTATTCAATCCTCCACCAGCGGCCCCAGCACCAGTTGACGTACGACGGGGGCCGGCTGGCCGCCGTCGAAATTCGCGACGATGTGCCCGAACTGAAGACCGTCCTGGCCCACCTGAAGTCACACCGCCCAACCGCCAGGGTCCGGGCGGTCGCCCAAGCGGTAAGGCATCAGGTAGTTGCGGCAAGATCCGCACGCTCCTAAGGCCACGCCGAGTGACGGTATCTGATCAGCAGATGCAGTTCGTGCGAAAAATCTATTCGACAGATTGACCTAGGGCGTTCGAAAATGGTTAGGCCAGCATTCGGGCGTGACCCAAGTCATGTGTTCTGGTTGCGCAGTCCTGCAGGTCGGTCAATGTCGACCACCGTGGGCTCGCTCTCCCCATGCCAGCATCGGATCTTTTCCTCCAGGAGGAACTGTGAACACCAATAAAATCGAGGGGCAGATCAGCCGGAAGGGCCTGCGCACCAGCGTTGCTGCCGGTTCCATCGGCGTCTTTGTGCACTGGTTTGAGTGGGCCATCTACGCCTATCTCGCCTCCACGATCGCCGTCGTCTTCTTCCCCCAGCAGGACAGCACAGCAGCGCTGTTGTCCGTCTTCGCGGTCTTCGCCATCAGCTTCGGCGTCCGTCCCTTGGGCGCCCTGGTCTTCGGAGCACTTGGCGACAGGATTGGACGCAAGAAGACGCTCTCCATTGTCATCCTCTCCATGAGCGCGGCGACACTCGTGGTCGGACTCCTGCCTACC
>NZ_JBDGML010000002.1:0-2384 GCF_057655195.1 Arthrobacter sp. Soil_N43 | reverse complement strand
GATAACTTCTGCGGGACCAGCTCATTTCAGGTCACAATGCGGGTATGCAAATGCGCAATGATCTACCGGCTGCTCTCCTCATGGCTCCATTCACATTGGAATCGGCGAGGGCATCCGGTGTTTCGGCAAGCCGTCTGCGCCGGGCCGACGTCGTCCACGTCGGCCGCGGACTCTACCGCCCGGCGGGCTGGGACTTTGACCTTGAAGCGGCGGCGAGGGCACTGTCTGCAGTGTCTCCGGGCGCCTGGATCTCTCACGTCACGGCGGCGCGTATCCGCTGCCAGATCTTGCCTGCCTGGCTGTCTGACTCGACGGAGCTTCACTTGAGCAAGCCGCGATCCCTGCCCGAAGTACGGCGAAAGGGAGTGTACGGCCATACGGTTCTGGCCCGGGAGGAGGAGATTGAATCCGTGGAGGGCATCCGCATCAGCACCCGAGCCCGGACCTGGCTGGATATGGCCAGACGCCTGTCACTCACCGAACTGGTCTGCATGGGCGACGAACTCATCCGGATTCCGCGGCTGCAGTTCGAGGACCGGACGGAGCCGTTCACAACGCTGGCGGGTTTGCGCTCTCTTGTGGACCGTCATCCGAACCTGCAGGGCGTTGTGCGCGCCAGGCAAGCACTGGACCTGATGCGTGTAGGAGCCGATTCAGCCCCGGAGACACTACTGCGACTAGCCATGGAGGATGCCGGCCTCCCGGAACCGGAGCTGCAGGTGGCCTTGAGGATTCATGACGCTATGTCCCCCACGGCGGATCTCGGCTACAGGCAGCGCCGCCTCGCGATTCAGTACGACGGCGGCCATCACCTTCTCGACGCCCAGACCTTCAGCGACAGGCGGCGTGACAAAGCCTTTGAGTCCGCCGGGTGGACTGTCCTGACGTTTCATAGGGATGATCTCGCTGACGGTTTCCAGCTGGCTATGGGAAAGATTAAACGAGCACTGCGCGCGGCCCGTCTGGACCATCCCCAGGCTGCAGGCTTTGCCGACGCGATCTGAGGGAGCGTCCCCGGCTTGCCGACACGATCTGAGGGAGCGTCCCCCGTCAGCCGGCCAAAACTGAGGGAGCGTCGCCGTTGGGCTGATCCAACTTCGAGTCGGCCGCCGAACCGGCCGTGGTCCGTCGCCTCCTCACCGGAGGACCAGACCGCCCGCCGAGCTTCAGCGAGGCGAAGATGACGGCGACGCCAAGGACAACGACGGCGGCAACGTAAACGGCGGTGGGGGCGTCGTCGGCCAGGAGCCGGGGAATGGCCCGGCCGGGCACTGCGACGGCAAAGACGAACGCCACGGCAATGCCGACGTAGCTTCCCACCATGTTCCCGAGGTGGGCAGGAATATTGCCGCGGATGGCACTCACCAGTCCCAGGGTGACCGTCATCAGAGTGAAGGCGGACAGCCCGTGCAGCCAGGTGAAATGTCCTTCCGTGACGATCCAGAAGCTGCTGGCGCAGACGTAGTACATCGCGGCGACCCACAGGTATCCCATGGTGCGGTGGATTCGGTCGCGGCGCCGCCGGAGTATTTGCAGCGGCCCGATCGCGAGCACAAAAAGCGCGGCAACCACGTGACTGGCAAGCAGTGCGTTCCAAGTCTCCATAGGCCTAGGATAGAAGCACTATCCAACAGTTGTACATCAAGATAGCGGGCGTTGGTTTCGCTATCCAACCAGCAGAGCGGGAGGCCGGGTGCAGCTCAAAGAACTAAGCGAGGGGACGGGCATTTCCGCGGCGAGCATCAAGTTCTACCTCCGCGAGGGACTGCTGCCCGCCGGAGAATCGGTTCACGCCACACGCGCCAGGTACTCAGCTCGGCACGTCAGCCGACTGAGGGTGATCCACGCCTTGCGGGCCGTGGTGGGACTCAGCATTGAACAGATCCGGCCGCTGATGAAACTGGCCGACGACGGCGCACCCCGCCTTGAGATTCTCGCTGCGGTGCAGCGGACTGTACTGGGCCTGACCGCGGTGAACAAAAAGACCGGTGACGTCCGCACTCGGGCGGGCGACGCCGTCGTACGCCTACGGAACTGGCCGGACGCGCCCAGTGACGCCAGAACGGCACTGGACGCGCATGTCGCGCTGATGGAAAGCCTCGGCGTGCCGGTGACAACCGAACTGCTGGATGCTTACAGCAAGGCTCTCGACGCCATTGCCGACCGGGACATTAATGCGACCGCCGCGCCGGAGGACACGAACGAGCTGATCCTGACGGCCGCCGTCGGCATGCACCTGCACAGTCAACTGGTGCTCAAGCTTCTTGCCTTGGCACAGGCCAGCCACGCCATCGGACGCTACACGGAAGACGCCGAAAGCAGGACGCTCCCCCACCAAAAGAAGTGAGGGAGCGTCGGGCCCAAACCTGCGAAAGGTGAGGGAG
>NZ_JBDGML010000001.1:0-2071 GCF_057655195.1 Arthrobacter sp. Soil_N43 | reverse complement strand
TGTTTCGTTTGGGGCTCCGCCCCGCGTCCAGCTATGGTTCCAGTTCGCCGGTTCGGCTGCCAGCAGCCGGCGGGTGTAGGGATGCGCTGGATTCTGTAGAACCGCCGCAGCCGGGCCTGATTCTACGATGTGGGCGTTTTTCATCACCAGGACGTCGCCGCCGAGTTCGCGCGCAAGATCCAGGTCGTGGGTGATGGTGATCAGAATGCCGCCGCCGTCAACGTGCCGTTGCAGAAGGGAAGCCAGCTCGGCGCGGGCATGTTCGTCCAGGCCCTTGGATGGTTCATCGGCTATCAGCACCCGGGCGTTGCCAATGGTGGCTGCGGCGAACGCGACCCGTTGGGCCATGCCGCCCGAGAGGGTGTGCGGGAATGCCTCGGCTGCCGGTCCCAGTCCGAGGGCGCCCAGCAGCTTGGTTGCTGTGTGCCGTGCTGCCCGTTTGTCGCTGTTGAACGTGCCGGCGCCCTCGGCCACTTGTTCCCGGGCGCGCATTGTGGGGTCAAGGGCGAGTACGGGTTCCTGGGGCAGGAGGGACATGGTCCGGCCCCACAGGCTGCGCCGGTTTGTCCGGTCCTCCAGGTCGTATGTCCTGCTGTCCATGTACAGGCTGCCCCGCGCCGTGAGGTTCGCCGGGAGGGTTCCCATGATTGCGTGGGCCAGCAGCGACTTTCCCGAACCGCTTTCGCCGACGATCGTGACCGGCCGTCCGCTCTCGAAGGTGAGGCCGGCGACGTCGGCCAGGACTTTGTCTGCGCAGGTTACCGTCAGGTTGTTTACGCGCATGCTCATCGGTGGGCCTCCTTGCTCCGCAGGCTGAGGAGCCCGGTCAGTATCGTGGTGAGGATCAGGACGGGGGCGAGGGACATCCAGGGAGCCTCGTGGTAGTACGGGAACGCCTCGGTAATCATTAGCCCCAGTTCCGGGGTGGGCGGGCGGACGCCAACGCCGACGAATCCAAGTGTGGAGAGTGCGAGGATCGAGGATCCGATGCCGAAGGTGGCCATGGCCGTGAGCAGGGGCCGCAGTTCGGGCCAGAGGTGACGGCGCATGATGTGAGCGGTACCCAGTTTGAGCATGCCGGCTGCCTCGACGGCCGGCCCGGCGAGCAGCACTCCGCTGCGGGCGCGCACCATCCGGAAATATTCCACCCACTGCGCCATGGCCAGCCCCAGATATAGGGTCCACAGGTCACCGTTGGCCATGGCAGAGAACATGAGGACGACGAGGAGGGCGGGAAGTGCGATGAACGCCTCGGACAGACCGTGGAGGAGCGTGTCAATCCAGCCTCCCCGCCAGGCCGCAAGGATGCCTGCAAGTGTTCCGGCGAGCAGGGCGGTCGCCACGCACAGAACGGCCATCAGCAAGGATAGCTGCGTGGCGTGGGCCAGGCGGGCGATGACGCTCCTCCCCAGATGGTCGCGGCCCAGCGGTTCAGCAAGGCTGGGTGCTTGCAGGAACCGGGACAGGTCTTGGGAGGCGTGGTCGGGCCACACCAGCGGGCCGGCGATGGCGAAGAGCACCAGCATGGCCAGCAGGGCCGTGGCCATGAGCTGGACGGCGCTGACCCCCGCGGCGGTGCCTGGCCTGGCTGCAGCAAAGGAGGTGCTCACAGGACGACCTCCCGGTGGCGGGGACGGGGATCGAGGGCAAGTGCGCCCAGGTCCACGGCGGTGTTGAGGGCGACCACGAGGAGTGCCAGGGCCAGCGCAGTTGCCTGGATCATGGGAAGGTCGCGCCAGAAGATGGCGTGCACAAGGGCGTGTCCCAACCCCGGCCAGGCGAAGAGGCTTTCGACAATGACGACACCTTCGACGAGGATCAGCATCTGCACTCCGACGTAGGAAATCAACGTGACGCCGGTATTCCTGAGGATGTGGCGGAGGAAAACCATCCGGCCGCCGAGTCCTTTGGTTGCCGCGAACCGGACATAGTCTGATTGCCGGACGTCTGCGACCGCGTCGCGGGTCACCCGGGCAAAGAGCCCGGAGAGTCCGACGGCGAGTGTCGCGGCAGGGAGCACGATGCTGCGGGTTTCGCCGTGGCCCGCCGCTGGCAGCACGCCAAGGTGAAC